>NZ_QODJ01000068.1:0-28556 GCF_009935965.1 Pseudomonas sp. L13 | reverse complement strand
AACGGGGCGCCTAAGATCAAAAGCAGATCAAGATCAAGAGCGACTCGCTTCGCATCGTGGTTACCGTCGGCTGCTACGGTCTGCAAAGTTGTGTAGATGCCTAGGGTTATCGCAGGCGAGCCAGCTCCCTCGCCACAGTGCCCTGCATCCTATTCACCTGTCAGGTTTGACAGTAGACACTGGCCCTTGATCGAGGGATGTTTGCCCCTAACGTGCCAGCGCAGCGGTCGGCGCTCATTGCTTTTCGAAGCCACGCTTAATAGGGATATTAACAATGGAACGGGAACTGATCGACGAAGTTGAAGAGCTGATCAAAAAGACTAATGACGCCGAGCGTCTGTTCACCCGATACGCCACCAAGTGCTACACATCAGCCTTGCAAAAATATGCCAAGGACATCAGCGAAACCTCCTATACCTACCTGCTGGCCGAGCTGGCCGAAAGTTCGCTGAGCTCGGAAATCCTCGGCCGCCCGGGCGCCAATATCAGCCTGGTCAGGATCGAGATAGAGGAGATCATGCTTGAAGCCGATGTGATCAAGAAACTCAAGCGGGCCGAAACCCATTACCTGGAAACCCTGGAATCGGTGCGCAAGTTCGAAGACCTCAAACGCTTCGAAAAAATGCAGGACACGTCCGATATAGTCCGCTCGATAAAACTCGGCGTGTCACGTTTCAATATCCTGTTTGTCATCCTGCTGATCGGTGGGTTGACCTGGGCGGCGATCAATCTGCCTAAAGAAGCGTTGGCGTTGATTTCTGCGGCGATCGGCGGCGCCATCACCCACTTGTTGTCTGAGCGCCAGGCGGTCCTGGCGCTGAAAAAAGACGGCGATAACACCTGCCCCAGGGCCAACAATAACAATCAGGAATGACGCGGCTTCACAGCGGCGTCAACACATTCATCACCGTATCCAGCGCCACCCGCGTGTCATCCAGTTGCACCAGCGACGCATGCCGCGCACCCAGGGCATCGCGGTTCTGGATCGCCGTGAGGATCGCCTTGTGCCGCGGTAGACTCAGGCCCTGAATGTCCGGGCGGCGGTTGGTGATGTTGATCGACTCGCGCAATGGCAGCGAGAGCATGTTGCACATATAGGCGAGCAGGTCGTTGCGGGTGGCGTCGGCAATCGCGCGGTGGAAGTCCAGGTCGGCCTGCAGCAGGTCCTCGTGGGTCTTGGCGGTTTCCATGCCTTGGTAAGCTTGTTCGATGGTGGCGATGTCTTCATCGGTGGCGGTGGTCGCGGCCATGGCGGCGATCTCCGGTTCAAGGATGCGGCGCACCCCGGCCAGGGTGTTGAAGAACTCGCTGTGGGGCGTGGACTGCATCAACCAGGACAGCACGTCCGGGTCGAGCAGGTGCCATTTCAAGCGTGGCCGTACCACCGCGCCTACCCGTGGCTTGGAATACACCAGGCCCTTGGCGCTGAGCACTCGCGTGGCTTCGCGCAATACCGAGCGGCTGACCTGGTATTCCTCGCACAGCGTGGCTTCCATGGGCAGCCGTTCTTCAGGCTTGAAGCGACCGGAAACGATGTGCATGCCCAAGTCCTGAACGATCTGGGCATGCTGGCTCTTGCGCGGCTTGGGCGGCTGGTGATCCATAACGACGGGGAGGCTCTGGCTTAGATTCGCCGCATCATAGCATCCCAATTAGTGGGAATGCCGTGGGACTTCCGCCCCGCGACAGCCCACCAGGAAGTCAAAGTCACAGCCTTGGTCGGCCTGCAGCACATGGTCGATGTACAGCTGGCGATAGCCGCCGACGATGAGGTTCTGTGCGGGCGGCAGGTCGGCCATGCGCGCTGCCAGCTCGGCGTCGGGAATGTCCAGGTGCAGACGGCCATTGGCGCAATCGAGTTCGATCCAGTCACCTTCCTTCACAGTCGCCAACGGCCCGCCCGCAGCGGCTTCCGGTGCCACGTGCAACACCACGGTGCCGTAGGCGGTGCCGCTCATGCGTGCATCGGAAATGCGCACCATGTCCGTCACGCCCTGGGCCAGCAGCTTGGCGGGCAAGCCCATGTTGCCGACTTCGGCCATGCCAGGGTAACCCTTGGGGCCGCAGTTTTTCATGACCAGGATCGAGTTGGCATCCACGTCCAGCTCCGGGTCGTTGATGCGTGCCTTGTACATGTCGAAGTTCTCGAACACCACGGCGCGGCCACGGTGCTGCATCAGTTCGGGGCTCGCGGCCGAAGGCTTGAGCACCGCGCCCAGGGGCGCGAGGTTGCCACGCAGCACGCAGATGCCGCCGTCGGCGCGGATCGGGTTGTCGAGGGTGCGGATCACTTCGTCCTGGCCGTAGATCGGCGAGTCCTGGGTGTTCTCTCCCAGAGACTTGCCGTTGACCGTCAAGGCGTTGGGGTGCGGAATCAGGTTGGCTTCACCCAGGCGGCGCAGCACGGCGGGCAGGCCACCGGCGTAGTAGAACTCTTCCATCAGAAAGCGCCCGGAGGGTTGCAGGTCGACGATGGTCGGCATGCCGCGCCCGATGCGGGTCCAGTCATCCAGGTCCAACTCGACGCCGATGCGCCCGGCGATGGCTTTCAAGTGAATGACCGCGTTGGTCGAGCCGCCGATGGCTGCGTTCACGCGGATAGCGTTTTCGAACGCCTCCTTGGTGAGGATCTTCGACAGCTTCAAGTCTTCACGCACCATCTCCACGGCGCGCATGCCTGACATGTGCGCCAGTACATAGCGACGCGCATCCACGGCCGGAATCGCCGCGTTGTGGGGCAGGGAAGTGCCCAGTGCTTCGGCCATGCAGGCCATGGTCGAGGCCGTGCCCATGGTGTTGCAGGTGCCCGCCGAACGCGACATGCCACCCTCGGCTGCGAGGAAGTCATCCAGGGTGATGGTGCCGGCCTTGACCTGTTCGCTGAGCTGCCACACCACCGTGCCCGAGCCGATGTCCTGGCCCTTGTGCTTGCCGTTGAGCATCGGCCCGCCGGTGACGACGATGGCCGGCACATCACAACTGGCCGCGCCCATCAGCAGTGCGGGGGTGGTCTTGTCGCAGCCGGTGAGCAGTACCACGCCGTCAATCGGATTACCGCGAATCGCTTCTTCTACATCCATGCTCGCCAGGTTGCGAGTGAGCATGGCGGTAGGGCGCAGGTTGGATTCGCCGTTGGAAAACACCGGGAACTCCACCGGGAAACCACCGGCCTCGATCACGCCACGCTTGACGTGCTCAGCGATCTGGCGGAAGTGCGCATTGCACGGCGTCAGCTCCGACCAGGTGTTGCAGATGCCGATGATCGGCTTGCCATGGAACTGATGGTCGGCAATGCCTTGGTTCTTCATCCAACTGCGGTACATGAAACCGTTCTTGTCGGCGGTACCAAACCACTGGGCAGAGCGTAGGCCGGGCTTTTTGTCAGGCATGATCGATTCTCTTATTGTATGACTATATGTTCTAACCGTAGCTAAACATAAGCGCAAAAACCAAGCTTTGGAAGTGTTGTTTTGCAAATAGTCCTACTATATAGTCTTTCTCAACTGAGGTATGACCCTGGCGGATTTTCGCGAGAGGCGTCCCCCGAGCTTCTATAAAAACAACAATCGGAGATCGACCCCATGAGCCAGGAACTGCGGCTTATTCGGCGCATCACGCTGAAACTGATTCCCTTCCTGATCCTGCTGTACCTGATCGCCTACGTGGACCGTTCCGCCGTGGGCTTCGCCAAGCTGCACATGGGCGCTGACGTGGGCATCGGCGACGCCGCCTATGGCCTGGGTGCGGGGTTGTTCTTCATTGGCTATTTCCTGTTCGAGATTCCCAGCAACCTGATGCTCGACCGCTTCGGCGCACGGCGCTGGTTTGCGCGCATCATGATCACCTGGGGCGCCATCACCATCGGCATGGCATTCGTGCAGGGACCACACAGCTTCTATGTGATGCGTTTTCTGTTGGGCGCGGCGGAGGCGGGGTTCTTTCCCGGCGTGCTCTACTACATCACCCAATGGTTCCCGGTGCGCCATCGCGGCAAGATCCTCGGGCTGTTCATCCTCTCCCAACCGATTGCAATGATGATCACAGGCCCCGTGTCCGGCGGTTTGCTCGGCATGGACGGCATCCTCGGCCTGCATGGCTGGCAGTGGCTGTTTATCGTGATCGGCACCCCGGCGATCCTGCTGACCTGGCCGGTGCTGCGTTTCCTGCCGGACGGCCCCCAGAAGGTCAAGTGGATGAGCGAGGAAGAAAAAGCCTGGCTCACCGGCGAGCTGCACAAAGACCTGCAAGCCTACGGCCAGACGCGTCACGGCAACCCCTTGCATGCGCTCAAGGACAAGCGCGTGTTGCTGCTGGCGCTGTTCTACCTGCCGGTAACCCTGAGCATCTACGGCCTCGGCCTGTGGCTGCCCACCCTGATCAAGCAGTTTGGCGGCAGCGACCTCACCACCGGCTTCATCTCCGCCGTGCCGTACATCTTCGGCATCATCGGCCTGTTGATCATTCCGCGCAGTTCCGACCGCTTGAACGACCGTTATGGCCATCTCGCCGTGCTCTATGTACTGGGCGCCATCGGCCTGTTCTGCAGCGCCTGGCTCACCGTGCCGGTGCTGCAAATGGCCGCGCTGTGCCTGGCGGCATTTGCAATGTTTTCCTGCACCGCCGTGTTCTGGACCCTGCCGGGGCGCTTCTTTGCCGGCGCCAGTGCGGCGGCCGGTATTGCCTTGATCAACTCGGTGGGCAACCTCGGCGGTTATATCGGCCCGTTCGTGATCGGTGCGCTCAAGGAGTACACCGGCAACCTGGCCTCAGGCTTGTATTTCTTATCCGGTGTGATGGTGTTCGGGTTGCTGCTGACCCTTGTGGTCTACCGCTTGTTGGAACGCAAGCACGTGCTGCCCGTCGACCAATTTGCCGCCAGCGCCCGTGGCGCCACACGCACTTAAATCCAGGAGAATTTGCATGCGTTTAGTTCAGTTCGAGTTGAGCAACGGTGAGCGCCGCGTCGGCGTGGTAGAAGGAAGCCAAGTACGCGAAGTGCGCGGCGCCCACAGCGTGCGTGAACTGGCGCTGGCCGCCATCGAGGCCGGCGGCAAGTTGCAGCACCAGGTGGAGGCCTTTGGCCTGGGCGGCAGCCATGACTACGCCGCGTTGTTGGCGGACCACAAAATCCTGCCGCCGCTGGACCACCCGGACCCGGCCCACATGCTGATCAGCGGCACTGGCCTTACTCACCTGGGCAGTGCCTCGGCCCGCGACAAGATGCACCAGCAGGCCGGCGACGACAGCACGATGACCGACACCATGCGCATCTTCAAATGGGGCGTGGAAGGCGGCAAACCCGGCGCCGGCCAGGCCGGTGTGCAACCGGAGTGGTTTTACAAGGGCGATGGCAGCATCGTCGTGCGCCCGGGCCAGCCCTTCCCGGTGCCGCCGTTCGCCGAAGACGCCGGCGAAGAACCGGAAATCGGCGGCCTCTACGTGATCGGGCATGACCGTAAACCCTATCGCCTGGGTTTTGCGGTGGGCAACGAGTTTTCCGACCATGTGATGGAGCGCAAGAACTACCTGTACCTGGCCCATTCCAAGCTGCGCAGTTGCAGCTATGGCCCGGAGTTGCGCGTGGGCGAGCTGCCCCAGCACTTGGCGGGCACCAGCCGCATCCTGCGCAACGGCGAAGTCATCTGGCAGAACGAATTCCTCAGCGGCGAGGCCAATATGTGCCACAGCCTGGAAAACCTCGAATACCACCACTTCAAATACAGCCAGTTCCTCAAGCCGGGCGATGTGCACATTCACTTCTTTGGCACTGCCACCTTGTCATTCGCCGACGGTATACGTACCCAGCCGGGCGATGTGTTCGAGATCAGCCAGGCTGAATTCGGCGCGCCGCTGGTCAACGGTATCGGCAGCAGCGATGCGGCATTTGAACCCGGCCAAGTCACCCCCCTTTAAGGAGATCAACATGACCCCGTTCCTCGGCCACAACTACATCGGCGGCCAGCGCAGCGCCAACGGCAGCATCAAGCTGCAAAGCATCGACGCCACCACCGGCGAAGCCTTGCCCCAGGATTTCTACCAGGCCACCGCCCAGGAAGTGGATGCCGCCGCCCAGGCCGCGGCCCAGGCTTACCCGGCCTATCGCGCCTTGAGCGCCGCACGGCGTGCGCAGTTCCTGGATGCAGTGGCCGATGAACTGGACGCCTTAGGCGATGATTTCGTCGAACTGGTCTGCCGCGAAACCGCGTTGCCGGCCGCGCGCATCAAAGGCGAGCGCGGGCGTACCAGCGGCCAGATGCGTTTGTTCGCCACCGTGCTGCGCCGCGGTGACTTCTACGGCGCGCGTATCGACAAGGCCCTGCCAGAGCGCCAGCCGTTGCCGCGCCCAGACCTGCGCCAATACCGCATCGGCCTCGGCCCGGTGGCGGTGTTCGGCGCCAGCAACTTCCCCCTGGCATTTTCCACGGCTGGCGGCGACACTGCTGCCGCGCTGGCCGCCGGTTGCCCGGTGGTGTTCAAGGCCCACAGCGGGCACATGGCGACCGCCGAGCGTGTGGCCGATGCGATCATCCGCGCCGCTGAGGCCACCGAGATGCCGGCCGGCGTGTTCAATATGATCTTTGGCGGCGGCGTCGGTGAGGCGCTGGTCAAGCACCCGGCGATCCAGGCGGTGGGCTTTACCGGTTCGCTCAAAGGCGGCCGCGCCCTCTGCGACATGGCCGCGGCGCGCCCGCAACCGATCCCGGTGTTTGCCGAGATGTCGAGCATCAACCCCGTGATCGTGCTGCCCCAGGCGCTGCAAGCCCGCGCTGAAAGCATTGCCCGTGACCTGACCGCGTCGGTGGTACAAGGCTGCGGCCAGTTCTGCACCAACCCAGGCCTGGTGATCGGTATCGCTTCGCCTGCGTTCACCGCGTTCACTCAGCAGGTCGCGCAATTGATCGGCGAGCAACCGGCGCAAACCATGCTGAATGCCGGCACCCTGGGCAGCTACGGCAAGGGCCTGGAAAAACTCCGCTCTCACCCGGGCATCCAGCATCTGGCGGGCAGTGCGCAATCGGGCAACCAGGCGCAACCGCAACTGTTCAAGGCGGATGTACGTCTGTTGATTGACGGCGACGAAGTGCTGCAAGAGGAAGTGTTCGGCCCCACCACGGTGTTCGTCGAAGTGGCCGACCAGGCCCAACTCAGCGCCGCCCTGCAGGGGCTGCACGGGCAGTTGACCGCCACGCTCATCGGCGAACCGGCCGACCTGCAACAGTTCGCCGAACTCACGCCGCTGCTGGAACAGAAAGTCGGGCGCATCCTGCTCAACGGTTACCCGACTGGCGTGGAGGTGTGCGATTCCATGGTTCACGGCGGGCCGTACCCGGCGACTTCCGACGCCCGTGGCACCTCGGTCGGCACGCTGGCCATCGACCGTTTCCTGCGCCCGGTGTGCTTCCAGAACTACCCTGATAGCCTGCTGCCCGACGCGTTGAAAAACGCCAACCCCTTGCGTATTCAGCGCCTGGTAAATGGCACGCCATCGCGCGAATCGCTGTAACTGATCAGGAGGCTTCATGTCGTTGAGCGCAGTCACCCCGCACCGTGCCCGGTTGGGCGAAGGGCCGTTCTGGGATGCACCGACCCAGGCCTTGTATTGGGTGGATATCGCCGCCCGCCAGGCGCTGCGCCTGATGGGCGGGCAGTTGCGGGTGTGGCAATTGCCCGAGCACGTCTCGGCGTTCATCCCCTGTGAACGCGGCGATGCGCTGGTGACCTTGAGCAGCGGCGTGTATCGCCTGGACCTGGCCACCGAAGCCTTGACGCTGTTGTGCGTGGCCGACCCGCAAGCGGGCAATCGTGGCAATGAAGCACGCTGCGATGCCCAGGGTCGGCTGTGGTTGGGCACCATGCAGAACAACATCGGCGAGCAAGGCGAAGACCTGCCGATTACCCGGCGCTCCGGTGGTTTGTTTCGCATCGATGCGGATGCAACGGTCACGCGGTTGCTCAACGGCTTGGGCATTCCCAACACCTTGCTCTGGAATCAGGAGGGCAGTCAGGTGCATTTCGGCGACAGCATGGACGGCACGCTCTATCAGCATTCGATCCAGGCTGACGGCCAACTCGGCGCCGCCCAGGCCTGGTTCGGGCCGCACACACGCGGCGGCCCGGATGGCTCGGCCATGGACGCCGAGGGCTACATCTGGAACGCGCGCTGGGATGGCAGTTGCCTGCTGCGGCTAACGCCCTCGGGTGAGGTGGATCGCATCATCGAACTGCCGGTCAGCCGCCCCACCAGTTGCGTGTTTGGTGGGCCTGTGCTCACCACGCTGTATATCACCAGTGCCGCCAGCCCCTTGGGGCATCCGTTGGATGGTGCGGTACTGGCGATTGAAATGGATGTTCCCGGAAAACCCTGTCACCGCTTCGCCGGATAACCTGTAGGAGCGGGCTTGCCCGCGAAAAACGTCAACGATAACGCGTTCATGCTGGATGAACGCGTCGCCTTCGGGTTTTTCGCGAGCAAGCTCGCTCCTACAACGTTCTACCTAAAACAACAACAAGGAGTCACCCGTATGAATCGTCGTCGTGGTTTGCGTTCCCTGTGCTGCGCCGCTGTGGCGGTCTCGGCCATGAGCTTGAGCGGCCTGTTGCTGGCCGCTGAAGAAGTGAAGATCGGCTTTTTGGTCAAGCAGGCCGAAGAACCCTGGTTCCAGACTGAATGGGCATTTGCGGAAAAAGCCGCCCAGGACAAAGGCTTCAAACTCATCAAGATCGCGGTGCCGGACGGCGAGAAAACCCTCTCGGCCATCGACAGCCTGGCCGCCAATGGCGCCAAGGGTTTTGTGATCTGCCCGCCGGACGTGTCTCTGGGCCCGGCCATTGTTGCCAAGGCCAAGGCCAATGGCTTGAAAGTGATGGCCGTGGATGATCGCTTTGTCGATGCCAAGGGCAACTTCATGGAAGACGTGCCGTACCTGGGCATGGCCGCGTTTGAAGTCGGCCAGAAGCAGGGCGCCGCCATGGCCGCCGAAGCGAAAAAACGCGGGTGGGACTGGAAGGACACCTACGTGGTGATCAACACCTTCAACGAACTCGACACCGGCAAGAAACGCACCGATGGCTCGATCAAATCCCTGGAAGAGGCTGGCATTCCTAAAGATCACATCCTCACCGCCCCACTGAAAACCCTCGACGTCCCAGGCAGCATGGACGCCACCAACTCGGCGCTGGTCAAACTGCCGGGCAGCGCGAAAAATTTGATCATCGGCGGCATGAACGACAACACCGTGCTCGGCGGCGTGCGCGCCACCGAAAGTGCCGGTTTCGCCGCAGCCAACGTGATCGGCATCGGCATCAATGGTACCGACGCCATCGGCGAATTGAAGAAAGCCAACAGCGGCTTCTTCGGTTCGATGCTGCCCAGCCCGCACATTGAAGGCTACAAAACCGCCGAGATGATGTACGAGTGGGTCACCAAGGGTACCGAGCCGCCGAAATACACGGCCATGGACGAAGTGACGCTGATCACCCGTGAAAACTTCCAGGCGGAACTGACCAAGATCGGGCTGTGGAAATGACCGCTGCGGCCCTGCGGTTTGACGGCATCGGCAAGACCTTTCCCGGGGTCAAGGCGTTGGAGGGCATTTGCTTCACCGCCCACCCGGGGCAGGTGCATGCACTGATGGGCGAGAACGGCGCCGGCAAGTCGACCCTGCTGAAAATCCTCGGCGGCGCCTACATTCCGTCCAGCGGTACCGTGCAAATCGGCGCGCAAACCATGGCTTTCAAGTGCGCCGCCGACAGCATCGCCAGCGGTGTGGCGGTGATTCACCAAGAGCTGCACCTGGTGCCAGAAATGAGCGTGGCCGAGAACCTGTTTCTCGGGCATTTGCCCACGCGCTTTGGCGTGGTCAACCGGGGCCTGCTGCGCAAGCAGGCCCTGGCCTGCCTCAAGGGCCTGGCCGATGAAATCGACCCCGACGAGAAGCTAGGGCGCCTGTCCCTGGGCCAGCGCCAACTCGTGGAAATCGCCAAGGCGCTGTCGCGCGGCGCCCATGTGATCGCCTTTGACGAGCCGACCAGTAGCCTCTCGGCGCGGGAAATCGACCGCTTGATGGCGATCATCACGCGCCTGCGCGAGGAGGGCAAAGTGGTGCTCTACGTGTCGCACCGTATGGAAGAAGTGTTCCGTATCTGCGACGCAGTGACGGTGTTCAAGGACGGCCGCTACGTGCGCACCTTCGAGGACATGAGCACGCTGACCCACGACCAGTTGGTGACCTGCATGGTCGGTCGCGATATCCAGGACATCTACGATTACCGCCCGCGTGAGCAGGGCGAGGTGGCGCTCAAGGTGGACGGCTTGCTCGGCCCAGGCCTGCGTGAACCGATCAGTTTTCAGGTGCGCAAGGGCGAGATCCTGGGCCTGTTCGGGCTGGTAGGCGCGGGGCGTACCGAGCTGTTTCGCCTGCTCAGCGGGTTAGAGCGCGCCAGTGCCGGCAGCCTGGAACTGTGCGGGCAAGCGCTGCAACTGCGCTCACCCCGCGACGCCATCGCCGCCGGGGTATTGCTGTGTCCGGAGGACCGCAAGAAAGAGGGCATCATCCCGCTGGGCAGCGTCGCTGAAAACATCAACATCAGCGCCCGTGGCGCCCATTCCACCTTTGGCTGGCTGTTGCGCGAAGGCTGGGAGAAGGGTAACGCCGAGCGGCAGATCCAGGCCATGAAGGTGAAGACGCCGAATGCCGAACAGAAAATCCTGTACCTGTCCGGCGGCAATCAACAGAAGGCCATTCTCGGCCGCTGGCTGTCGATGCCGATGAAGGTGTTGCTGCTCGACGAACCCACCCGCGGTATCGACATCGGCGCCAAGTCGGAGATCTATCAGATCATCCATAACCTGGCGGCCAGCGGCATTGCGGTGATCGTGGTGTCCAGCGACCTGATGGAGGTGATGGGCATTTCCGACCGCATCCTGGTGCTGTGCGAAGGCGCCCTGCGCGGCGAACAACTGCGCGAGCACGCGACTGAATCCAACCTGCTGCAACTGGCCTTGCCACGCGGCCTGGCGAACTGAGAGACGACCATGACTATGCAAAACAACGCGTTGCCCTCGGCACACAAACCCCTCGATATGCGCGCACTGCTCGATAACTGGGCGATGCTCTTGGCGGCGGTGGGCATCTTCGTACTGTGCGCGCTGCTGATCGATAACTTCCTCTCGCCACTGAACATGCGCGGCCTGGGACTGGCGATTTCCACCGTGGGCATCGCCGCGTGCACCATGTTGTTCTGCCTGGCCTCGGGGCACTTCGACCTGTCGGTAGGCTCGGTGATCGCCTGCGCCGGGGTGGTGGCGGCGATTGTGATGCGCGATACCGACAGTGTGATGCTGGGCATTGGCGCAGCGCTGTTGATGGGCCTGATGGTGGGGCTGATCAACGGCATCGTGATCGCCAAGCTGCGGGTCAACGCCTTGATCACCACCCTGGCGACCATGCAAATCGTGCGCGGCCTGGCTTACATCTTTGCCGACGGCAAGGCGGTGGGTGTGTCCCAGGAACAGTTCTTTGTGTTCGGCAACGGCCAATTGTTTGGTGTGCCGGTGCCGATCCTGATCACTATTGTCTGCTTCCTGTTCTTCGGCTGGCTGCTCAACTACACCACCTATGGGCGCAACACCATGGCCATCGGCGGCAACCCGGAAGCGGCGCTGCTGGCCGGCGTGAACGTTGACCGCACCAAGATCCTGATCTTTGCCGTGCACGGCCTGATTGGCGCGCTGGCGGGAGTGATCCTGGCTTCACGCATGACCTCCGGCCAGCCGATGATCGGCCAGGGCTTCGAGCTGACGGTGATCTCGGCCTGCGTGCTGGGTGGGGTGTCGCTGAGCGGCGGCATCGGCATGATCCGCCATGTGATCGCCGGGGTGTTGATTCTGGCGATCATCGAGAATGCGATGAACCTGAAGAACATCGATACCTTCTACCAGTATGTGATCCGCGGTTCGATCCTGCTGTTGGCCGTGGTCATCGACCGCATGAAACAACGCTGAACCCAGGCCATCAGATCAATGTAGGAGCGAGCTTGCTCGCGAAAAACGTCAACGATAACGCGTGTTTCCTGGATAAACGCGGTGCCTGTGAGTTTTTCGCGAGCAAGCTCGCTCCTACAGTTTTAATCGGCGGTAAATTTGAAGAGGGTGCTCTGGGTGTAAGTCTGCCCTGGATTCAAACGCGTTGAGGCAAAGCTCGGCTGGTTAGGCGCATCCGGAAAATGCTGGGTCTCCAAGGTAAACCCACTCCAGTGCTGATAGGTTTTGCCGCCTTTACCCTTCACCGAACCGTCCAGGAAGTTGCTGGTATAGAACTGCACGCCAGGCTCTGTGGTGTAGAGCTGCAAACGCCGGCCCGACTCAGGATCATGCACCTCGGCGGCCAGTTGCTTGACGTCCCCTTTGGTATCCAGCGCCCAGTTGAAGTCGAAGCCACCCTGTTTCGGCTCGGCGAATTTGAGCTGCGGATGGTCGTCCTTGATGTGCTGGCCGATGGCGGTCGGTTTCAGGAAGTCCATGGGCGTGCCCTTGACCGGCGCCAGCTCACCGGTGGGAATCAAGGTGGCATTCACCGGTGTGTAGTGGCTGGCGTGCAAGGTGGCGACCTGCTTGAGAATGTCGCCGTTGCCCGCGCCGGCCAGGTTGAAGTAGCTGTGGTTGGTGAGGTTGAGCACCGTCGGCTTGTCGGTGGTGGCGGTGTAGTCGATGTGCAGTTCGTTGTTGTCGTTGAGGCGGTAGGTGACCTCGGTTTTCAAGTTGCCCGGAAAGCCCATTTCCCCGTCCTTGGACAGGTAGGTGAGGGTGACGCCCACCGAGTCTTTGTCCTTGACCGATTTGGCTTGCCACACCTGCTTGTCGAAGCCCTGGGCGCCGCCATGCAATGAGTTGGGGCCGTCGTTGAGCGGTACCTGGTAGCGTTTGCCGTCGAGTTCGAAGGCACCGCCGGCCAGGCGGTTGCCGAAGCGGCCGATGGTGGCGCCGAAAAACGCGGTACCGCCTTGATAGCCTTGCACGTCGTCGAAGCCCAGCACCACGTCGTCGAGCTTGCCGTGTTTATCCGGCACCTTGAGCGACTGCAGCACACCGCCGTAGGTGATCACCGTGGCTTGCATGCCATGGCTGTTGCGCAACACGTACTGTTCGACGGCGGTGCCGTCGTTGGTTTTGCCGAAGGGTTTGTGTTCGCTGCTAAGGCCGGCAGCGTGCGCGCCGCCGCTGGCGATCAGCATGGACAGCGCGAGGCCGGACAGCAGGTATCGAGGGTGCTTCATGGTCGAACTTCCTTTTGTTGTTTTGCTGGAATAGTTCTACTAATTTGAGATATTTTGTCGATATGACAGCAGATTTATAGCCTTTAACGTCGTTCTTGCAAAATAAAATAAGACTAATTAAGCGGAGCACTGATTGTTATGACTACCCAGCAAGCGATTTATCCCGACCTCAAGGACAAAACCGTGCTGGTTTCCGGCGGGGCTTCGGGGATTGGCGAGTTCATGGTGCGGGCCTTCGCCGCGCAGGGCGCCAAGGTGGCGTTCGTGGACCGTGCACAGAGCCAGGGTGAACGCCTGGCGGCGCTGCTGAGCTCCAAAGGGCAGAGTGTCGAGTTCGAGTGCTGCGATATCACCGACGAGATCGGCTACCGCGCCGCGATCGGGCGCTTCGAGCATTCCCTGGGGCCGATCACGGTACTGGTCAACAATGCGGCGAACGATGTGCGCCATAGCCTGGAAGAAATCGACTCGCACATGTTCGACCAGCTGATTGCGGTCAACCTCAAGCACGCCTTCTTTGCCGCCAAGGCGGTGGTGCCCATGATGAAAGAGGCCGGTGGCGGCTCGATCATCAACCTGGGCTCGGTGGGCTGGATGATGGCCTCGGCCGGCTACCCCGTGTACGCCGCGAGCAAGGCCGCCGCCCACGGCATGACTCGGGCCCTGGCACGGGAACTGGGGCCCAACCATATCCGCGTCAACACCTTGGTGCCCGGTTGGGTGATGACCGAAAAACAACTGGCCATGTGGGTCGACGACGCCGCCAAGGAACTCATCGCCCGCAGCCAGTGCCTGCCCGGCAGCGTGATGCCGGAACACATCGCCAACATGGCGCTGTTTTTGGCCTCGGATGCCTCGGCGATGTGCTCGGCGCAGAACTTTATCGTCGACGGCGGCTGGGTGTAGCGACACGAAAAGCGCCCGTTGTAGGAGCGAGCTTGCTCGCGAAAAACGTCAACGATAACGCGGGCTTTCTGAATGACCGCAGCGCTTGTGAGTTTTTCGCGAGCAAGCTCGCTCCTACACATTAGGGCAGGTTCATTCGATGGGGTAACGCTTGAACGCCGGGTGCTGCTCCAGGCGTTCAGCATGGGGCTTGAGGTTGGGGCGCTTGCACAACGGCCTCGCGTAGCCTCCGATACGCCTCCACCAGTTGCTCAAGGCTGAACGCCAGGTTGCGCCCGCTGGGGTTGGGCAGCACCCATACCGAGGCGTCGCCCAGTGGCTGCGCTTGCAAACCCCAGGCGACCTCGCGCTGGCCGGTCAGTGCGCTATAGCCGGGCTTGCCGAGGAACGCGACGAAACGCGGGGCATGGCGGCGAACTTTATGTTCGAGCGCCGCAGCCGCGTTCTGAAACTCATGCCGCGCCAACTCGCCTGCACTGGCCGTTGGCCGTGCCACCAAGGTGGTCAATCCGCAACCGTAGTGCAGCAAGGTGGCGCCGTCTTGCGGGGGAATTTCATGGGGCGTGAAACCGGCCAGATGCACGGTGCGCCAGAAACGATTGCTGCGATTGGCAAAATGCAGGCCGAGGGCTGCCGAGCCCTTGCCAGGGTTGATGCCGCAGAACAGTACGTGCAAGTGGTCGGCGAGGAGGTCGTCGAGTCGCTCGTTCATGCCGCGTCTCCCTGCAAATGTCTCGATAGCCACTCGATAAAACACCGCGCCAGGGGGGCGTTCTCGCTATCGCGATGGGTCAGTAGCGCCCAACTGGGGCCGCGAATGGTGGCGTCTACCAACGGCGTGAGCAAACCCTTGGCTTGCCCCTGGCGGCTGAGCAACTGGCTTACCAGCCCAATCCCCAACCCGGTGCACACCGCATCCAGCAATAAACCGGGGTCGGAAAAATTCAGGCCCTGGTCCTGCTGCCCCACATCAATCCCGGCTTCCACCGCCCAGTGGCTCCAGTCCATTTCCCGTTCACCGTGCAAGGTGGTGCGTTGCTCAACAGGCACCTCCAGCACCCGCGGGTGGCATGCCGGAAACAGCCGGTCGATATGCAGCACCTTAAAGCTGCATTCGGCCTGGGAGCTGATGTCGTCGCGCACCGCCAAATCGATGGTCTGGCTGGCCATGTCTGGCACTTCGTCGGTGCTGAAAATCCATAGATCGACCTGCGGGTGTTGGCGACGAAAATCGGCCAGGCGGGGCAACAGCCAATGGCGGGCAAAGGTCGGCGTGGTGTTGAGCACCAATTGATTGGGTTTGCGGTATTGCCCAAGGCGCCGCACGCCAACGGCCAGTTGTTGCAGTAACGCTTGGGTGGTGCTGAGGAAATCCTGGCCGGCGTCGGTCAAGCTTACGCTACGCCCGCTGCGAAAAAACAGCGGCTGCTCAAGGTAGGCCTCCAGGCTGCGAATCTGCTGGCTGATTGCCGATTGGGTCAAGTGCAGCTCTTCGGCAGCCTTGTGAAAACTGCCCAGCCGAGCGGCGGCTTCAAAGCCGCGAAGGGTGCCGAGGGGCGGCCAGTGCTTGAGCATGCTGATAAGTTCCTCTAATCAGATTTACGCAAAATTCATCGTTTGTTTGCGCTATTTCTTCACCGTAGCATGCCTGCTAATGCCCCGTGGGCAGTTTTAACTGAACACAATGACTTAACTCAAAGGTGCTGGTCATGCAGATGGACGAAGTTGAAAACCTGGGGTGGCGGATGCCCGCCGAGTGGTCCCGGCATGCGGCGACTTGGATGGTCTGGCCTCATAACCAGGCGTTGTGGGAGAACACTTGGGGCGTGACGTTGGCGCAGGTGCAGCAGGACTTCGCGCGGGTAGCAAATGCCATTGCACGGTTTGAGCCGGTGAAGATGGTTGTCGACCCTTCGGCGGTTGCCAGTGCCATCGCCTTGTGCGGCCCGCATATTGAACTGATCCCCCAGGCGGTCAACGACAGCTGGTGCCGCGACGCCGGCCCGTCCTTTATCTGTCACCCGCAACAGGGCCTGGCCGGTGTGAGCTGGCGCTTCAATGCCTGGGGTGGAAAGTCGGCCCATGAATGGGATGAAAGCCTGGCCCGTCGAGTGCTCAATCACCTCGGGCTTGTCTGCTTCGGCACGCCGTTGAGCAATGAGGGCGGCGCCCTCCATGTGGACGGCGAGGGCACCTTGATCACCACCGAATCGGTGCTGCTCAATCCCAACCGCAACCCTGGCGTGACCAAGGCCGACATCGAGGAGGTGTTCGCGCGCTGGCTGGGTATCAAGAAGACGATCTGGTTGCCCGGCGACCCGAACTACGTTACCGGCGACATGACGGATGGGCATGTCGACGGCATCTGCGCGTTCGCCCGCCCCGGCGTGTTGCTGGTGGACGCGACCCACGACCACAGCTCGGTCTATGCCCAAGTTGCGCGGGAAAATCGTCGCGTCCTGGAATTGGCCACCGACGCTCAGGGCCGTCGTTTTGAGCTGATCGAGCTGTATGAGGCTACCGAGGCCGTGAACACTGACGCCGAGGTGTTCTGCGCCTCCTACACCAACTTCTATATCGCCAATGGCGCAATCATCATGCCGGCCTATGGGATCGCCGCGGATCAGGTCGCGGCCAATGTCCTGGGCCAGGCTTTTCCGGACCGCGAGATCGTACCGGTGCGCATCAACCACCTGGCCCATGGCGGCGGTGGTGTGCATTGCATCACTCAACAACAGCCCATCTGGCCAGTGAAGGGGTAATGCCATGCGTCTATTGACGATTGCCACTACCCAGATGCCTTGCACCTGGGACCTACCGAGTAACCTCGACCGCGCCGAGCAACTGGTGCGCGACGCAGCCGCCAAGGGCGCCCAGGTAATCCTGTTGCAGGAGCTATTCGCTACGCCGTATTTCTGCATCGAACAACGGCATCAGCACCTGGCCTTGGCCGAGGAGTATCAGCACAGCCAAGTGCTCAAACGCTTTGCTGCATTAGCCAAGGAGTTAGGAGTCGTGCTGCCACTGAGCTGGTTCGAAAAAGCCGGCAATGCGTTCTTTAACTCCCTGAGTGTGGCGGACGCTGACGGGCGATTGCTTGGGGTGTACCGCAAGAGCCATATTCCCAACGCCATTGGCTACCAGGAGAAGGAATACTTCAGCCCCGGTGACACCGGTTTTCGCGTGTGGGACAGCGCCTTTGGGCGCCTGGGCACCGGTATCTGCTGGGACCAGTGGTTTCCAGAAACCGCACGCTGCCTGGCATTACAGGGCGCCGAGGTACTGCTGTTTCCCACCGCCATCGGTTCGGAACCCGGCTGTGCCAGCCTCGATTCCCGCGACCATTGGCAGATGACCATGCGCGGGCACGCGGCTGCCAACCTGCTGCCGGTGGTAGCGGCCAACCGCGTCGGGCGCGAAGTGGCGAACAGTGATGCGGGCCTGCAAATGGATTTTTATGGTTCATCGTTTATCTGCGATCACAAAGGCAAGCTGTTGGCCGAAGCCGACCGCGACAGCACGGGCGTACTCGTGCACAGCCTGGACCTCGCCGCCATGGGCGAAGAGCGCCTGACCTGGGGCATATACCGTGACCGTCGCCCGGACTTGTATGGTGCACTGCTGACTCTGGATGGGCGCCTATCATGAAACGCCTGTTGAGCTGTGCCCTCATCCTTACCAGCGCCTGTGTCGTGGCTGATGACAAGACCCTGAAGCTGTATAACTGGGCCGATTATTTTGCCCCTGACACCTTGTCCAGGTTCACCGCCGAAACCGGTATCCAGGTGATCTACGATGTGATGGACAGCAGTGAAACCCTGGAAGCCAAGCTGATGGCCGGTGGCAGTGGCTATGACTTGATCTTCCCAGGCGACACAGTGGCCGAGCGCCTGATGCGCGCCGGCAGCTTGCAGGCCCTGGACCCTGCCAGGCTCACGGCCCTGGGGGACATTGAACCGGGCCTGCAGGCGTTGCGTGCGCACTACGTCAATTCAAACAAGGCCACGGTGCCCTATACCTGGGGCACCATCGGCCTGACCTACAACACCGAGCAGATCCGCCAGCGCCTGCCGAACGCGCCGGTCAACAGCCTCGAGCTACTGTTCAAGCCCGAGTTTGCCGCCCAATTTGCCGATTGCGGCATCTCCCTGATCGACTCGCCGGATGAAGTGCTCGCGGTGACGCTTAACTACCTGGGCCGCGACCCGCGCAGTGCCAAGCCCGAAGATCTGGCTGCGGCCAGTGCACTGTTGCTCAAGCTGCGCCCCTTTATTCGCAAGTTCCAGTCGCAACCGGTGACCGATCTGGTCAACGGCAACCTGTGCCTGTCCCTGGGCTACAGCGGCGACATGACCCAGGCCCAGCGTGCCGCCGATGCGGCTGGCAAGGCGGTGACCTTCGGTTATCACATCCCCCGCGAGGGCACGACAGTCTGGATGGACACCATGGCGATACCCGTCGATGCCCGGCACCCGGAATACGCCTACGCTTTTATCAACTTTGTGATGCGCCCGCAGAACATGGCCGCCATCACCAACCTGACCGGCTATCCCACCGCCAATGCCAAGGCGCGACCGCAGGTGGAGGCCAGCCTGCGCGACAACCCGGATATTTACCCAGATGCCGCCACCTTTGAACGGTTGATCGCTGGCAAAGATATCCCCCAGGCCGATATGCGTGCACGTATGCGCGTATGGACTAAATTCAAGACCGCCCCTCTTCAGTAGAGACCCCCATGCCAACCCGTCGAACCTTCCTCAAACACACCAGCGTGGTCGCCGCCATGAGCCTGATTGCTCCTTACGTACGTGCCGCTGTCAGTGGCCGCTTCTATATGCCCGACGAGGGTGAAAAACACCGCCAGGCGTTTATCGCCTTTGGTGCCCAGGAGGCCATCTGGGAGGACTTTACCGCCGATGTTCAAGCAGCGCTGGGCCGTATCGCCCGGGCGATTGCCGAGTATGAGCCGGTGACCGTGTTTTGCCGTGGAGACGAGCGGGTGCTGGCGGAAAAACACTGTGGCACGCGCAACATCACCTTTGTCGAGACCGAGCTGGACGACATCTGGATACGCGACACCGGCGCCAATTTCGTGATTGATGGCACCGGAGCGCTGGGGGCGGTGGATTTCAACTTCAACGGGTGGGGCAACAAACAGCAGCACACCGAGGATGCGCAACTGGCTGCCCAGATTGCCGAACACACTGGGGCCCGTTACTGGCGCAGCGAACTGGTGGGCGAGGGCGGTGGCATTGAAGTGGATGGCCTGGGCACCGGCATCATGACGCAAAGCAGTTGGATCAATCGCAATCGCAACCCCGACTGGAGCCAGGCTGAGGTGGAGGCCGAACTCAAGGAGCGCCTGGGCTTGCGTAAAATCATTTGGCTGCCGGGTATCAAGGGCAAGGACATCACCGACGCCCACGTGGATTTCTACGCACGCTTTGTGTCCCCCGGCGTGGTGCTGGCCAATCTCGACACCGACCCGCAGTCCTATGATCACAAGGTCACCCTGGCACACCTGGAAATGCTCAAGAACGCCACCGACGCCGATGGTCGCCCGTTGCAGGTGCATACCGTATCGCCGCCGCTCAAGCCGCGTAAAAGCAAGTTCAGCCAAGGCAACCCGGATTTCGCCGCGGGCTATATCAATTACTTCGTGGTCAACGATGCGGTAATCGCGCCTGAGTTCGGCGACCCACTGGCGGACCGCAAGGCGCTGGAGCTGCTATCGCGGCTGTATCCGAGCCGCAAGGTGGTGCAGATCAATATTGACGCTATCGCAGCGGGTGGCGGTGGCATTCACTGTGTGACGAGTCATCAACCTTTGGTTTAGTCTGGAACGCTTAGTGGATCACAAGCGCCTGTGGAGCATTGATTATGACCGAGTACGTACCTGCCAAAGTCTGGACCTGGGACACCGAAAGCGGCGGCACCTTCGCCAGCATCAACCGGCCCATCGCCGGCGCCACCCACGAAAAGCCGCTGCCGGTGGGCAAGCACCCGCTGCAACTGTATTCCCTGGCCACGCCCAATGGGCAGAAGGTCACGATCCTGCTGGAAGAGCTGCTCGCCCTGGGGCACAGCGGCGCCGAATACGACGCCTGGCTGATCAAGATCGGCGACGGCGACCAGTTTGGCAGTGGCTTCGTGGCGGTGAACCCGAACTCGAAGATTCCGGCGCTGATGGACCACAGCGGCGCCACGCCGATTCGCGTGTTCGAATCAGGCGCGATTTTGCAGTACCTGGCCGAGAAGTTCGGTGCGTTCCTGCCCACGGAGCCCGCCGCACGGGCTGAATGCCTGTCGTGGTTGTTCTGGCAGATGGGTAGCGCGCCTTACCTGGGCGGCGGCTTCGGGCATTTCTATGCCTATGCGCCGAGCAAGATGGAATACCCGATCAACCGCTTTGCCATGGAGACCAAGCGCCAACTGGATGTGCTGGATAAGCGCCTGGCGGTCAGCCAATACATTGCCGGGGATGAATACACCATTGCCGATATCGCCATATGGCCTTGGTATGGTGGGTTGGTCAAAGGCCGTTTGTATGGCGACTCGGCGGAGTTTCTCTCGGTGCATGAGTACAAGCACGTGCTGCGCTGGGCCGACGCAATTGACGCCCGGCCGGCGGTGCAGCGCGGGCGACGGGTGAACCGGGTGTCGGGCGAAGAGCAGTTGCCCGAGCGGCATAGCGCCAGCGATTTGGATTAAATCCTGGCACGATAAAAAATGTGGGAGCGGGCTTGCTCGCGAATGCGGTGGTTCAGTTGGCATATTCGTTGACTGACACGCCGCTTTCGCGAGCAAGCCCGCTCCCACACTTTTGAGCGTCATTAATCAGGTGACATGTTTTCCGGGGTCACGATCTGCGGCGATATATGCACCCTATGGCGCGTCGGGTCGAATGCTTCGGCGCTTTGCAGCGCCACCAGCAACTCCACCAGCGCCACGGCCGTCTGCCGTGGTTGCGAGTCCATCACCACATCTATCAAGCCGTTGCTCAATGCCTGGCGCGACAACGGCGTGGACTCTTGCAGGATGCAGCACAGCGCCGGGCGCTTGGGCAGTTGCGCCAAGGCGTTGATCACACCGTCGCCACCACCGCCCACCACGCATAACCCACGCAGGTCGGTATGGCGGCTGAGCAGGTCGAGGGTGGCTTCTTCGGTGATATCGCAGTTGTCCAGGTTGATCAGCGGCTCCAACGGCTTGAGCCCCGGCGCGTGTTCGGCCAGGTAGCTGTGCAAGCCCTCGACCCGTGCCTGATGCCCGAGAAAACGATGGCCGCCCAACAGGATGCCCACGCTGCCTTTGCGTGCGCCGCAAGTGCGCGCCAGCAGCCAGCCCATGGTGCGCCCGACCACGTGGTTGTCCTGGCCTACATAGGGTTCGGCGGCGTGTTCATGGATGTCCGAGAGCAGGGCAACCACCGGCACGCCCGCTTCACGGATCTGCGCCAGGCAGGCGTTGATCAACGGATGGGCGAAGCTGACCACCGCAAGGGCGTCGCACTGCACGGCCAGTTGTTCGATTTGCGCGACGATGGCGCCGGGCGTGCGGTCGTTGATGTAGTCGAACTGGCAACTCAGGTTGGCGGTGGCGTGATGCTGCGCGGCCTCGCTGATGGATTGGGCCAGCTGCGCATAGAAGGCTTGGGCAGTCCCCAGCAACAGCACGCCGAAACGGTAGGTGGGCCGCCGCTCGCGAATGCGCTGGCCGATCAGCCGTGCGGCGAAATAGCCCACCGCTTCGGCGGCCTGGAACACCTGTTCGGCGGTGCCGGGGTTGACCGGCGCGCGGGCGTTCAACACGCGGTCGACGGTGGCTACGCTGAGCCCCGCATGGGCGGCAACGGTGGCGATGGTTGGGCGTTTGTTGTTGTGCATGGCAGGCCCCTTGAGCGTCTTGATAGAAAACTATCAAGCCCCGCTGGGCCTGGATGATAGCTTGATAGGGAATGGATTCAAGGCCTTGAGGGTGATTTAGCCGCGCTCTATCGTTGGTTTCGCAAAGCCCCTGAAACCCACGCTTGCGGAGAACAATAACAATGCCTGGACACACCGCTCACCGCGCTCGGCGCGACTACAGCCTCACCGGCCCCGAAGCGGCCCGCGCCGCCGACAAGGGCCTGGTCTCGGCCCGTTGGTACCAGTCGCCCATCCCGCGCAATCGCATGAAAGCCCTGATGCAACGCCGTGACGGCCCGGCCTTGCGCGACACCGCCCTGTGGTTCTCGACGTTGTTGGCCACCGGTGTCGGCGGCTACTGGTTCTGGGGCACTTGGGCCTGCGTGCCATTTTTTATCGCCTACGGTGTGCTCTACGGCACGGCCTCCAACCCGCGCTGGCACGAAACCGGCCACGGCACGGCGTTCAAGACCCGCTGGATGAACGATGCGCTGTATCAAGTGGCGAGCTTCATGTGCCTCTTCGAACCCCACGTGTGGCGCTGGAGCCATGCCCGTCATCACACCGACACCATCGTCGTCGGCCGTGACCCCGAGATCGTCGAACCGCGCCCGCCGAGTTTATGGATGATGGCCCTCAGCCTGTTCAACCTACCCCTGGCCTGGAAGACTTTCAGCGGTGTGGCCCGCCATGCGCTCGGGCAAATGAGCGCCCAGGAGCAGGACTTCATCCCCGAATCCGAGTGGCCCAAGGTGTACCGAGATGCGCGTATCTGGGTCGGCCTCTACGCGGTGATCATCGGCACCGCGCTGTACCTGCACAGCTGGTTGCCGCTGATGCTGGTGGGCCTGCCCAGCCTCTATGGCGCCTGGCTCGGCTACCTGTTTGGTCTCAGCCAGCACGTGGGCCTGGCCGAAGATGTGCTCGACCACCGCAGTAACTGCCGCACCATCTACATGAACCGCGTGCTGCGCTTTATCTACATGAACATGAACTACCACCTCGAACACCACATGTACCCGATGGTGCCGTACCACGCGCTCAGCCAACTGCACGAAGAGATCCGCAGCGACTGCCCACCGCCGTATGCCAACCTGTGGCAGGCCTACCAGGAAATCATCCCGACGATCTGGCGCCAACGCAGCGACCCCAGCTATTTCGTCCAGCGCCCCACCCGTGGCGAGCAAGCTCGCTCGCCACAGAGTAAGAGCCAGTCATTGGAGATAAATGCATGAACGATCAATGGATCGACGTCTGCGCCGTGGGCGAAATAGACGCCGAAGACGTGCTGCGCTTCGACCACGGCGCGCAGACCTACGCGGTATTCCGTTCTGCCGATAACCAATTCTTCGCCACCGCCGGCCTGTGCACCCACGAGAAAATCCACCTGGCCGACGGCCTGGTGATGGACCATGTGATCGAGTGCCCCAAGCACAACGGGCGCTTTGATTACCGCTCCGGCAAGGCCCTGGGCGCGCCGGTGTGCGTCAACCTCAAGACCTACCCCGTGCGGGTGGAAGCGGGGCGAGTGCTGCTCGCCGTCACGGCCCAAGGATGAACGCGCCCCTGATCATCGTCGGCTCCGGCCATGCCGGTGGCCGTGCGGCACTGACCCTGCGTGAAGAAGGCTACAGCGGGCGCCTGATCCTGATTGGCGATGAAACGCATCTGCCCTACGAACGGCCACCGCTGTCCAAAGGCTTGCTGCAAGGCTCGACCGATTTGGCGCAATGCAGCCTGTGCGACAGCCAGCAGTTGGCGGCACTCGGGATCGAGCATATCGCTGCCAACCCGGTCAGCCGCCTGGAGCCGCAGCACCACCGGTTGCAACTGGCCGGCGGCCAATGGTTGAGCTATGCCGGCCTGCTGCTGGCCACCGGAGGCCGGGCGCGGCGTTTGCCCCAGGCGCAGGCGAATGTATTTTACCTGCGCACCCACGACGAAGCCTTGGCCCTGCGCGACCGCCTGCGCCCTGGCGCTCGGCTGGTGGTGGTCGGCGGGGGGTTTATCGGTTTGGAAGTGGCGGCGACCGCGCGGGGCCTGGGCTGCGAGGTCACGCTGCTGGAAGCCGGGCCACGGCTGGCAGGGCGGGTGTTGCCGCCGGTGATCAGTGACGCGCTGCTGGCATTGCACCGTGAGCAGGGTGTGGACGTGCGTTTGAACGTGGCCTTGGAGTGCATCCACGCCGACGCCGTACAACTGGTCGACGGGCAACGGCTGCCCTGCGACCTGGTGGTGGTCGGCATCGGCATGCAGCCCAACATCGAGTTGGCCGCGGCGGCAGGTTTGGATGTCGGGCAGGGCATTCGCGTCGATGAGTACCTGCGCACCAGTGCGACGGATATCTACGCGGCGGGGGACGTGTGCGAGTTTCGCCTGGCGGGCCTTTATCAACGGCAAGAAACCTGGCGCAATGCCGAAGCCCAGGGCCGTCTCGCGGCGTTGAACCTGCTGGGACGGGCGTTGGCGTTCGAGACGATTCCGGGTTTCTGGTCCGATCAATACGCGTGGGGCTTGCACACCGTCGGGGTGATGACGGCGCTGATGGTTCGCCGGGAATTGCCAGACGGCGGCCAGCTGCTGTTCTACCTGGACGACCATCACCGTTTGCAGGGCGCCTGCGGTTGGGCCTTGGGTAACCGCGCATCCAAGGACATCAAGCTGTGCGAGCACTTGATCACCGCCCACATCCCGCTCAACCCGGCCAGCCTGGCCGACCCTGACGTCTCCCTGAAGCAACTACTGCGAGGCTGACATGCGCCAGTTGTTAGTATTCCAATCGATGTGGGCCATGCACACCGAGCCCGGCAGCCTCGAAGCGCAACTGGACCGCATCGCCGCCGCCGGTTTTGACGGCATCACCGACCATTACTGGGCGCCGGCATCGGTGCAGCGCCTACACGCGGCGGCCACGGCCAGGGGCTTGCAGATTGAAGGGCAGCTGTTCCCGCAATCGGTGGATGATCTGGCCAGGGCATTGGAGGTGATCAGCCGCTACGGTTGTCACCACCTCACCTTGCAAGCCGACGTGCGCCCGCGTACCCAGGCCGAGGCGGCCAGGCTGATCGACGGCTGGCAACGCCTGGCCGAACAGGTGGACTTCCAGATTTTGCTGGAAACTCACCGCTATCGGCTCACCAACGACCTGTTGTTCACCCTCGACCTGCTGGCACAGATGCCCGATCTGAAACTGCTCGCTGATCTGTCCCACTATGTGGTTGGCCGCGAGTTGCCCGAGCCCGGCAATGTGGAGGACGACGAACAGATACGCACCATCCTGCGTCACAGCTGGGGCTTTCATGGCCGCATCGCCAGCAGCGAACAGGTGCAGGTTGGCCTGGATTTTCCCCAGCATCAGCCGTGGGTAGAGCGCTTTACCGGTTGGTGGCGCTATGGAATCGAAGACTGGCTGGGCCGCGCTGAGACCCCGCAGAGCTTGTCCTTCACTTGCGAGTTGGGCCCGCCACCCTATGCGATTACCGACGCACAGGGGCGCGAACTCACCGATCGCTGGGCCGAAGCCCTCAAGCTCAAAGCCCTGATTCGCCAGGTGTGGGCCGGTTGTCATCGATGATCTGCTACTCTGCGCGGGTTCAAACCGCCCTCAGCCTGTGGAATGCCCATGAAAACCTGCCCCGTCCGCCCCCCGCTCGAACCGCAATCGGTGTGCCACCCGATCACCAGCAGCGCGATCTTTATGGTCGCCACCCTGGCGCCCGATGCGGTTGAAAACGTGCGGGCCTGGTGCGCTGACATCGCAGGGCTGGTGCGTTCGGTAGGCAAGCGCGTGCCCGCGGGCAACCTGACCTGCGTTTGCGGGTTTGGCTCGGATGCCTGGGACCGCCTGTTCGGCGCGCCGCGCCCGGCGGCCTTGCATCCGTTTCGCGAATTCGGTGTGCAAGGGCGCAAGGCGGTGTCGACCCCAGGTGACATCCTGCTGCACATCCGTGCCGAGCAGATGGACCTGTGTTTCGAGCTGGCAACCCAGCTGATGGCCGCCCTGGGTGATAGCGTGAAGGTGGTCGATGAGGTCCAGGGCTTTCGCTACTTCGATATGCGCAGCATCATCGGTTTCGTCGACGGCACCGAGAACCCGGTGGGGCGCAAGGCCGAGGCCTTCACTCTGGTAGGCGATGAAGACCCTGAGTTCGAAGGCGGCAGCTATGTGCTGGTGCAGAAATACCTGCACAACATGACCGCGTGGAATGGCTTGACGGTGGAGGCTCAAGAGAAGGTGATCGGGCGCACCAAATTGTCGGACATCGAACTGGACGACGACGCCAAGCCGAGCAACTCCCACAGCGCCCTGACAGTGATCACCGACGAGAGCGGTGAGGAAGTGAAAATCCTGCGCGACAACATGCCCTTCGGCCGCCCTGGTGCCGGGGAGTTCGGCACTTACTTCATCGGCTATGCACGCTCGCCGCAGCCGTTGGAGCAGATGCTGGAAAACATGTTCGTCGGCCGCCCGGCCGGCAACTACGACCGCTTGCTCGACTTCAGCACGGCCGTGACCGGCGGCCTGTTCTTCGTGCCCTCGGCCGATTTGCTCGAAGCGCTGGCCGACCGCCAATAACCGGTAGGAGCGAGCTTGCTCGCGAAAAACCCGAGGCCACCGCGTACATACAGAATGCCCGCGTTATCGTTGACGTTTTTCGCGAGCAAGCTCGCTCCTACAAGGGTCAGGTAAGCAGGCCGGTGCTGACGGCCACGATCAAAAACACCCCCAGCAGCGCGCGGTAGATCACGAACGGCCAGGTGGAGAAACGCTCCAGGAACTTCATCAGGCCCCAGATGGCAAAGAACGCCGAGACGCTGGCCACCACCAGCCCGAACAACAAGTGCGGCCAGGCGTGGGCGGGCAGGTCGGCGTGCAGCAGCACCCACAGCTCTTTCAAACCGGCCAGGGCGATGGCCGGCAAACCCAGCAGGAAGGAAAACCGCGCCGCTTCTTCGCGTTTGAAATTCAGGAACAGCGCCGCGGTCAACGTGGAGCCTGAACGCGATACGCCGGGAATCAACGCGCCAATTTGCGCAACCCCCACGATCAGCGCATCGCGCAAACGCATCTGGCTTACATCGCGGGTATGGCGGGCGCGCACTTCAGCCAGGGCCAGCAAAACCGCCATCACCACGCAGGAAATGCCGATCACCATCAGCCCGCGCAACGGTGAGTTGCAGGCATTCAAGGTCGACGACAACGCCAGGCCGGCAATGCCAATCGGGACTGTTGCCAGCACAATCGCCACGGCGAGCTTGAACCAGCGATCGTTGTAGTCGCCGCGGCGCACCGCACTGATGCTGCCCGTGGTGACCTGCTGCACATCCCGCCAGAAGTAACTGACCACCGCCGCCAACGCCGCCAATTGCATGGCCGCAGAAAACGCCGAGCCGGGGTCTTGCCAGCCGAGCAGGGCAGGCACCACGCGCATATGGGCGGTGGACGACACCGGTAGCAATTCAGTAATGCCCTGGATCACGCCCAGGATGAAGATCTGCAGGTAATCCAGGGAGGCAAAGCCCACATCCAGGCCGGCTGTACAGACGTTGGTCAAAATACGTGTCCTTGAGCAATAGGGAGAAATCGGCGAAGTTTATTCTAAATGTTTCAGGATTTCGGCCATGGCAACCGCTATTTGCAATCGGTTCAGCCAATAGAAAGGATTCGCCAGGCCATTGGCGTGGACTGCACTTTTGTGAACAATGGCGCCCTGCGTTTTTCCACCGAGAGCCCCATGCCTGAAACCACCGTCGAATTGATCCAGACCGGCCCCGAAGAAGCCGAACTGATCCGCAATCTTTACCAGTATTACGCCTACGAGTCTTCGGACTGGGAGCAGGAAGATGTCGAGGCCGATGGGCGTTTCTACATCCACGACGAACACCTGGCCCGCTACTGGAGCGACCCGCAATGGAGCGCCAACCTGTTGCTGGTAGACGGCTACATTGCCGGTTTCCTGTTGATCGAAGGCAGCGAACTACCGGGCATCGACGCCCTGGAACTGGCCGACCTGTTCATCCTCAAGCGCTACCGCCGCAAGGGCATCGGCCGCGCCATCGCCAGCCAGGTGCTGTGCAGCGGTGAGTGCAATTGGCTGGTGCGTTTCTATGATCAGGACGAAGTGTCCCAGGCGTTCTGGCGCACCGTGCTGGATAACCTGCCGCGTCCGGTGCAGAGCATTGAACTGGACGATGAGCCACAGTTGGTGAACTACCTGATTACCCGGGCTTCGTTGCATTGATGGGCGGGGGGCTCCCGATGAGCATAGATATCTAAACAACGCTGTAGCGATCAACCGTAACCACGATGCGAAGCGAGCCGCTCTTGATCTTGATCTGCTTGTGATCTTGATCTTAAGCGCCCCGTCAAACCACGCTGGCCGGAATTCGTCAGGGATTTGGGGGGTAAACCGGCAGGGATGCCGGTTTAGCCGCCCCGCGCCATGGATGGCGCGTGGCGGCGGCCCC
>NZ_QODJ01000067.1:0-31668 GCF_009935965.1 Pseudomonas sp. L13 | reverse complement strand
TCCCTGCCGGTTTACCCCCCAAATCCCTGTCGAATTCCGGCCAGCGTGGTTTAACGGGGCGCTTAAGATCAAGATCACAAGCAGATCAAGATCACGAGCGGCTCGCTTCGCATCGTGGTTAGCGTTGGCTACTTCGGCCTATAGAGTTGTATAGATACCTATGCCTATGGGAGGTGCAGCTCAGTTGTAGGTTATTATTGTGAGGCTTGTAGGGAAAGTCTGCATATTTTGTAGGGTCGATGCCTTTTCGCCCTGTGCTCTCTACTCTGGCCACCCATTCTCCCTGCCCACTTCAGAGAACTGACCGGATGCTTCAACTCGATTTTTATTCAACCCTCGTTGCCGCTTCACTGGTGCTATTGCTGGGACGCGGGCTTGTGGCCCGTATCGGCTTTTTGCGTACTTACAACATTCCGGAACCGGTAGCCGGTGGCCTGCTGGTCGCCATGCTGCTCCTGGCGTTGCGCGGGTTTGCCGATGTCGAAGTACGCTTCGATCCTTCATTGCAAACCCCGTTGATGCTGGCGTTCTTTGCCACGATCGGTTTGAACGCCGATTTTGCCAGCCTGAAGAAAGGCGGACGTATCCTGGCGGTGTTTTTGCTGGTGGTAACGGGCTTGCTGGTGGTGCAAAACGCCATGGGTATCGCGCTGGCGTCGGCGCTCGGGCTTGACCCATTGATGGGCTTGCTGGCGGGTTCGGTGACCTTGTCCGGTGGGCATGGCACCGGCGCGGCCTGGGGGGCGGTGTTCAGTGAGCAGTATGGCGTGGCTTCGGCGTCTGAATTGGCGATTGCCTCGGCGACCTTTGGCCTGGTGCTTGGTGGTCTGATCGGCGGGCCTGTGGCGCGTTTTCTGATCAAGCGGGTCGAGGTGCCAGGTATTGGGCAACCGCAGTCGAGCCTGGCCAAGGGGTTTGAACAACCGAATGAAGAGCGCCTGATCACCGCGTTTTCGTTTATCGAGACCCTGGCATTGGTCGCGATCAGCCTACAGGGCGGCAACTTGCTGAATGCCGCCATCCAGGGCACCGCCTTCGAGTTGCCGACGTTCGTCTGCGTATTGTTCGTGGGTGTGGTGCTGCGCAATGGGTTGTCGATGCTCGGCTGGCATCAGGTATTCGAGCGTGAAGTCTCGGTGCTGGGTAACGTCAGCTTGTCGTTGTTCCTGGCGATGGCGTTGATGTCACTCAAGCTCTGGGACCTGGCGGCACTGGCCTTGCCGATTGTCATTCTGCTGGCCGCCCAGGCATTGCTGATGGCGCTGTTCGCGATTTTCGTGACGTTCCGGGTGATGGGCCGCAACTACGATGCAGCGGTGCTGGCGGCAGGCCATTGCGGCTTCGGGCTCGGCGCCACGCCCACGGCGATTGCCAATATGCAGGCAGTGACGCAGCGCTTCGGGCCCTCGCAGATTGCGTTTCTGGTGGTGCCCATGGTGGGCGCGTTCTTCATCGATATCGCCAATGCGGTGGTGATCAAGTTGTACCTGGCGCTGCCTTTCCTGGGCACTGCTGGCTGATATTGCACACTGTCTCGTCACGGGCCTGATGACGCGCGCTAGCGTTGCCGCCACAGCCCGTGACGCAGTCCCACTGGGATATAACGTGCTGCTGGCCGTCGATGCATCGGCAGCTCACGCCGTTACCCGGACGTTGATCCGAACCTGACCCTTCGCACCCCAATCAGTGCGCCATACATCTCTCCAATACGCTGCTGGGCTCGGCGCCATCTTCATTCTTGGGACATTTCATACAACAACTAAGGCGTTTACATCGGTTGTTTGTCTCGACGCTGACACAAGATGAGCTGCCGCATTCGGCTCATGGAACGTCAACACACCCACGTCGGATTACCCCTTGAATGAAGTGTGTTGTTTTGTGTTCAAACCGTATTGGAATAATAAAATGCAAATATCCAAGTCTGTTCCCGTATTGCTACTGGCCACTTCTGCCATTTACATGTCGCAGGCAATTGCTGCGCCGGCCGACGAGGAGGGGTACTACGGGGTTGCTCGGGTGATCAGCGCCGAGCGCAAAGCCCGCAATATGGACTCCAGTGCCCGTCCCGGGATTGGTTCGTTCGTGTCCGGCGATGACAGCCAGAAAGATATGACCGGGTCTATCGGGGTCGGCTATCGCTTCGGTAATGGCTGGCGCGTGGAGGGCGAACTGACGCTCCCGCAAAGCGATAAATTCACCAGTGGGTCGACGACTTTCCCAACCAGCCTCAATCAGCACCACATCGACTCCAAGCGCGTGATGCTCAACGCCTATCGCGACTTTCGTATTACCGAGAAGCTAGCGATTTACGGTTCGGCCGGGCTGGGTCTTGCCCGCCTTGGGTCCAAGGGGTGGCAGGGCAATGAGTCTCGCCAGTATGGGGCTGCTACCCAGACCAACCTGGCCTGGTCGGTCGGTGCGGGCGTCGCCTACGACGTCACGGATCGCCTGGCCCTGGACCTCGGCTATCGCTACGTTGATATGGGCGATACCGAAAGTGGCTGGAACAACTTTGCCAATGCCCGCGGCCTGCAAGATGAAAAAATGAAGGCCAACCTGGTCTCCAGCGAATTCTCGTTGGGCATGCGCTGGGCGTTCTAACACGCGCCCTCGCCGCAGGCTTTGGCCAAACGCAAAGTAGCCTCGCGGATCTCGTCCTGATTGAGCGAAGCGAAGCCCAGCCGCAGGGCATTTTGCGGTTGGTCCAGCGGCGAAAACTGGCGGCCGCTGCGCACCACCAAGCCGTGGTCCACAGCGGTTGCCACCATTCGATCAACGTTTATTCCTGCGTCGAAACGCACCCACAGTGCCAGGCCGCCTTCGGGCTCGCGCAGCTGGATACGCTCACCAAAGGCTTCATGCAGACAGTTTTGCAACGCCTCTCGCCGGGCCCGGTATTCTTTCGATACCCGGCGCAGGTGCTTCTTCAGCTCACCGTCATTGATCAAGTCGGCCAGCATCCTCTGCGCGACTGCGTCGGCATCGCCCAACATCAGCGCCGCGTTGCGATGCAGCACCTCAATCACCTGGGCGGGAGCCACCACATAGCTGCAGCGAAACGTCGAGCCCAGCGTCTTGGATAGCGAGCCTATATAAATCACATGGCGCTGAGAGCGTTCACTGGCCAGCGGCAGGTAAGGGCGACCGTTGAAGTGAAACTCATGGTCGTAGTCCTCTTCGATAATGCAGAAGTCATGCAGCGCGGCCAGCGCCAGCAAGTGCTGCCGGCGTGCGGCGTGCAAGCTTACGGTGGTGGGGAACTGGTGATGGGGAGTGAGGTAGATCATGCGCACGTTGTGCTCACGGCATAAGCGCTCGACCTGATCGGTGCGGCAGCCTTCATCGTCAATGTCGACCGTGACCAACTGCGCGCCGAGCTTGCGGAAAATTTCCCACGCCGGTGGGTAGCTCAGGCGCTCCACCAGTACCACGTCGCCGGGCTTGAGCAGCAGGCTGGCGCTCAGGTGCAGGGACATCTGGGTGCCCTGTGTCAGGCAGATATTCTCGGCAGTGACCGTCAGCCCACGGTTGTTGCGCAGCATCTCGGCCAAGGCGCAGCGCAAGTGATAGCCGGTGCCTTCGCTACCGTAGCGCACGGTATTGGAGGCGAAGCTGTTGCGCAGTGCATGGCGATAGTAACGGTGCAAAACGGCCTGGGGCAGCAGGCGGTGGTCGCTGGTGCCGTTGTCGAAAAACAGCGCATCGCGCCGATGCTGGAGCGCGACCACTTGGGCGTTATGGGTGAAATACGGCACCCGTGGTTGCTCCAGCAACGGCGGCGCGAAAGACGGTTGTGTAACGCTGGGCAGTTGCTTGGGTGTCAGCTGCGCATTGACGAAGGTGCCACGGCGCGGCTCGCTGACCAGCCAGCCCTTGGTCATGGCTTCTTCGTAGGCCAGGATCACCGTCTTGCGGTTGACGTTGAGCAACTGCGCCATTTCCCGCGTGCCTGGCAGCAATGTCCCAGGTGGCAGGCGGCCTTCGAGGATGGCATTGACCAAGCCTTCGGCAATCTTGCGGTAGGACGCCTGGGTCGTGCCCTCTTCAAGCCTGAGCAATGGGCGCCATCTGCGCATCTGGACCATCTGAAGTATCCAAATCTGGAGGTTTTAATGGGCCTAGTCTAGCGCAACAATCAGGCGTCACTCATCCGAGGTCTTTATGAATACACGTCATGTCATCGAACTGTCGCCCTCGGGGGAAACCTTTGAGGCGGGCGACGAACTGTTGCTCGACGCCATGCTCGCCAGTGGCCTGGCCGTGCCGTTCTCCTGTCGGCGTGGTGCCTGCGGTTCGTGCAAGGTGGTGGTTGCCGACGGTGAGTACCGGGCCAAGCGCCTGTCGCCGGGTGCGCCGGCACCTTCTTATCCTTTGGCAGCCAATGAAATGTTGTTATGCCAGAGCCACGCCTGTGGCGACATGCGCCTGCATATTCCCGGTTGGTCGCTGGATACGCCCGCGCTGGTAGTGGCGGCGCAAGTCCACAGTAAGCGTGCGCTCGGCCCGGATGTGATCGAGTTGGTATTGATCCCCGAAACCCCTGTTGCGGTGCGGCCCGGCCAATACCTCAAGTTCCGCCTGGCGGACGGTGACACGCGCTGCTTCTCGATTGCCAACCTGCCCGCTGAGGACGATGGGCGATTGGTCTTCCAGATTCGCCGTGTGAGGGGTGGATACTTTTCCGAGGGTATCCTGGGTGGTCTCGTCGTGGGTGAGCATCTGCACCTGGAAGGGCCGTTTGGTGCCTGTACGTGGCAGGACGATGATGCGGCACCTGTGGTGTTATTCGCCACGGGCACTGGTTATGCGGGCATCAAGCCTATCCTGCTGACCGCGCTCAAGCGCGATGTCGAAGTGACTTTGTATTGGGGCGGCGCGCAATCGGCGGATTTTTATGACAGCGCTTTTCTCGACCACCTGATGCTCGAGCATCCTCGTTTTCGCTGGCATTGCGTGCGGTCATCCGAGGGCAGAGTGCAAGAGGTTGCAATGAGTCATGGGCATCAGTGGGAACAGGCCCAGGTCTATGCGTGCGGCAACGGTGCAATGCTCGGCCAGGTGCGCACCCATTGCCTTGAAGCGGGGTTGCCGAGCCACCGGTTTATCGCGGAGGCGTTTGTCGCCAGTGGGCGGTCAAGTGCGCAAGCAGTCTCCCTGTCGTTCGACCCGGTCTGGGAGAAAGTCGGCCCGCGTTATTCCTTGGACGGCATGTTGGCGGCGCGGGAAAAATCCATGCGTGCCTTGGCGGCCATTGCCAGCCAGTTGAAGGTCGGCATGACCACCGGCGAGGCCCTTGAGATGGCCGCGAGGCAACTGCAGGCCATGGGCGCTTCACACACTTGGCATCCGACGTACATTCGTTTTGGCGCCGACACTGTGCGCCCACCGCGCGAGGGTATTGATCGTCAGCGCAGGCTGCGTGCCACCGATATCGCGGTGGTTGATCTTGGCCCGGTGTGGGATGGCTACGAAGGGGACTATGGCGATACGTTTGTGTTTGGCGATGCGCCTTTGCACAAGGCCTGTACAACGGCCTTGCATGAGGTCTTCGATGAAACGCGCCAAGCGTGGCTGCGTGGCCTGACCGGGCGTGAACTCTACGACTTTGCCGGGCAGAGCGCCCTGTCCAAAGGCTGGAGGCTGGCACGCAACCTGGCAGGGCATCGCCTTGCAGATTTCCCCCATGCATTGTTCGAGAGCAAAGAGTTGGCTGACCTGGAGATCTCGCCCAGTGAAATGGCCTGGGTATTGGAGATCCAGCTGTGCCATCCCACTGAGCCGGTCGGTGGGTTCTTTGAGGACATGCTGATGATGAAAGGCTGAATTGCGCATACACCGCCGATCCCCTGTGGGAGCTGTCGAGCTTTAGCGAGGCTGCGATAGCGGTGGTTCAGGCGCTGAAGAGGGTGCCTGTGCCACCGCCATCGCAGCCTCGCTTGGGCTTCAATTCGGTCAGAGCTTCGGCAGCTGCCCGACGCGGCCCATCATTTCGGTGACGATCTGCAGGTCCAGCAAGAACTGCTCAACCGTCTTGAACTCACTGTCAGTGTGCCCGGTGTACTTCTCTTCCGGGCGCGCCAGGCCGAATTGCACGCCGTTGGGCAGGTCATGCACGGAGGTTGCGCCGGCCGAGGTGCCGAACTTGTGTTCCATCCCCAGGTTTTCCGTGGCCACCGCCAACAGGGCCTTGACCCATTCACCTTCCGGGTTGCGGTACATCGGGGTGTCGAGCGAGTAAGTGAAGCTCACGTTGACCTTGGCGTTGTTGTCCCAGGCGTTCAGCTTCTGCTCGATTTGCGCCTTGAGCGCCTCCGGGGTTTTCCCTTTCGGCGCGCGCAGGTTCACGGCCAGTTTGAAGGCTTTGTCATCCTGCCCCACAAACGTCAGCGAGGTGGTCAACGGCCCCATGAAATCATCCGCGTAGCCCACACCCAATTTGCCGCCCAGGTAATCCAGGCCCCAGTTGTCGGCGGCATACCGCGCGGCATCGGTGATGTGGTTGTGCTTGAGGGCGCCCTTGTCGTCGAGGCTATGGATCAGCTCCAACATGCGCGCCACCGGGTTGACCCCGGTTTCAGGCTCAGAAGAGTGAGCGGATACGCCGGTCACCGTGAGTTTGACGTCCTTGCCATCGACTTTGGCCGTCACCTGGAAATTGCCACCGTTGCGCTTGGCATAGTCGGCACCGGCCTGTTGCAGGCTGACGGCCAGTTCGGCGGGTGTATCGCTGACCAGCGTGGCCACCGAGGCCGATGGGATCTGGTTGTTCGCCTTGCCGCCGGTCATCGCGATGATTTCCGCGCCTTTGCCTTCGCCTTTGCGCACCGGGAAGGTGGCCATCACGGTGCCCGAGCCTTTCTCGGCGATCACCACTGGGTAGCCGCCATCCAGCGCCAGGTTGTATTGCGGCACGGGATTGCGTTCGAAGTAGTAAGGAATGGCATCACCGGCGGTTTCTTCAGTGGTGTCCACCAATAGCTTGAACGTGCGCGCCAGTGGCAGTTTTTCTTCCTTGATCACTTTCATGGCGTACATCGCGACCACGATGCCGTTCTTGTCATCCTCGGTGCCTCGGCCATACATGCGGTCGCCAATCAGCGTGACCTTGAACGGGTCGAGTTTGGTACCGTCTTGCAGCACCCAGTTTTCCGGGGTCACGGGCACCACATCGGCATGGGCATGCACCCCCACGACTTCATCACCGCTGCCTTCCAGGGAGATCTCATACACGCGGTTATCGACGTTACGGAAGTTCAGGTTGAAAGACTTGGCCAGGGCCTCGATCTTCGCGGCGATCTTGAGGAATTCCGGGTTTTTGTACTGTGGCAGACCGTCTACGTTGAACGTAGGGATCTCCACCAGTTCACGCAGGGTTTCGAGGGCGGCTTTGCCGTATTTCACGCGGGTGTAAATGCCCAGCAGGCGATTGATCTCGTTCTGCTGCTCGGCGTTCAGGGTTTTGTTACCCAGAAACGCGTTGATAGCCGGGCCCGTGTCAGCGGTTTTACCCAGTTCGCCCTTAGCCAGGGTGCCGAGGAAGCTGCGGAAATCGGTGACCGAGGTCTCGCTGAAGTGCTTCAGGATTGCCGTGCTTTGGTCTGCGCTGATGTTAGCGGATGCAGGCGTGGCGATTGCCGAAAGGCTCGCGGCGAACAAGGTGGCAGCCACCAGTTTTTTCAGTGGAAAGTGCATGGTTAAAGGCATTCCTTTGCAGGTAGTGAGTAGGAGGCTTCTGACAAAAGAGTCAGAAACATTTCCACACACTACCATTACTCAGGTGCCCAAGGTCAATGCTGGCCAGGGTGGGGCGCGGGATACTCCTGCGTCACGCTCAAGGCTCTAGCGTAAGGCCCGTCCCACAGTTGTTGATGCAACTGGCCTACGCGCTTGGCCATCGCCTCACTGCGCATCACCACCTCCAGATTGCGCGAATTATCCAGGTAGCCGCCCAACCAGTTGCTGGTGCCAACCCACGCCACTTGGCCGTCGATCTCCATGGTTTTACTGTGGATCACCCGCGCATAAGGGATAAAGCCTTGCTTGGCTTCGGGCAGGGTGACGATCTTGATTTCGACATTGGGCAGCACCGCCAGGCTCTTGAGATAGGGCAGCTCCAGGGGGTCGGTATTCCAGTTGGACACCATCAACTTGATCGACACGCCACGGGCAGCGGCGGCGCGCACAGCGTTGTCGATCACCGCGTAGTACGGTCGGGTTCGATCCGGTCCGTAGGACAGTGGCGCGTAGTCGAGCAACTGCACGCGTACTTCTTTTTTGGCTTCGCCCAGCAGGCGCGGCAGTTCCAGCTGTGAGTCGCCTACGCCGGGCGGGTTGTAGCGTTGCGGGCTGGCCACCAGGTAGTTGCCGGTACGTGCAGGTGGCGGGCCGTTGGCGGGTAGCGGCACCGGTTGTTTACCAGCAAGCGCAGCCTGGGCTTGCCAGTCTTGCTCGAAGATCGCCTGCACCTGGCCCACCACCGTTTCGTCAGTGATTCGCAGCCCGGTTTCGTGGATATGCTCCAGGGCGCGCCAATCGAAATTCTGGCTGCCGACAAACGCCTGCTTGCCATCCACCAGCAGGTACTTGGCGTGGATGATGCCGCCGCTCAGTTGCCCGTAGGGCAGCACGCGCAAGGTCAGGTTGGGAATGGCGCGCAAGCGTTCCAGGGTGGCAGCGTCCGACAGCTTGATGCCTTTTTCTTCGAGCAGGAAACGAATCTTCACGCCGCGTTTGCCGGCGGCTTCCAGGTGTTCAAGCACCTTGTTCATCACTGAACCTGGGTGGTCCGCGGCGTAGAACTGGCCGATATCAATGTGGTTTTTGGCGCCGTCGAACAGTTCGATCCATACCGGGCCGGGCTGGCGCAGATCGTCGGTGCCCAGAGCGGTGTCCACGGGTACGGTATGCACCAATTCAAAACCTGGAATGGAAAAGTCCGCCTGGGCCAGCGGACTGAGGAGCAAGCCGGTCAGGCCGGCGATACGCAACTTCATCGAAAGGGACATAAGCGTCTCATCGCACCAAAGGAAAAGGCGAGCGCCCAAGGCGCCCGCCCTGCAGGTCAGGCTGTGCGGCTGTGCAGCGCGGTGGGCGCGCGATGGGGCACTTCATCCTGTGCGCGGGCGCCGGTGGCGGCGCGGATCAACAGGATCTTCAACTGGTCGTTGATGCGCTCCAGGCTGTCCTGGAAGAAGTTGTGGAACACCACGCAAAACAGCGCGATGGCGATACCTAATCCCGTGGCAAACAAGGCCGTCCCGATACCCCCGGAAATCTGCCCTGGGTCCGACACGCCTGCGGTGGCCAGCGCCTTGAAGGTGTCGATGATGCCGAGAATGGTACCCAACAGGCCCAGCAGCGGGGCGGCGGTGGTGATGGTCTCGATGATCCACAGGCTGCGGGCCAGTGGGGCGCGGGTCTTCAGGTACTGGGTGTCGATCTCGTCGTCCAGGTCCTTGCGTGAACCATGGGATGCCTTCTGGGCCAGCACTGGCAAGATCATGTTCAGCGGCAGGCTGTCGCGACGGGTCAGGCTTTCCGGCAGGTCGCGCTCGCTGTGTACGTTGGCGCCCAGGGCGTCGATCAACGCACGAGCCTGGCGGCGCACGTAGGCGAAGTAGATACCGCGTTCGATGGCGATGAAGATCGCAATGGCCATCGCCGCGTACATCACATAGAAGGTGACGTCGTGGAGCAGGTTCATATCCATGATGGTGTTCCTCTTGGGGTGAGTCTTAGAAATTCGCTTCCAGCGAAACCGTGACGGTGCGGTCCAGGCCGACGATGTACGCAGGGTCGCCATCGCGGAAACCGCTGTAGCTGGCCGCGTTGGTCTTGGTGGTGTACACGCCGTCCAGGTATTTCTTGTCGAACAGGTTGTCGACGTTCAGGCGCAGGGTCGCGTCCTTGACCACTTTCTTGTCCACCGGCAGGTAAATACCGGCGCCGAGGTTGAACACGGTGCGACCGGAAATGGCCTCGTCGTTGGTCAGGTCGCCGTAGAGCTTGCTGGTGTACTTGCCGCCGAAGGTGCCGTAGAAGCGCCCGTCGTCATACCCGATGTTGGCCGCCAGCATGTTCTTGGGCACGTTGGCGAACTGCTTGCCACTGGTGGGCAGCACGATGGGTTTGCCGGCGTTGTAGACGGTCAGGTCATCCTGCTGCTCGGCCTTGGTGTAGGTGTAGGAGGTGTAGTAATTGAAGTGGTGGGGCAACTGGCCGCTCCACTCCAGCTCCAGGCCTTTGTTGACCACGGAGCCGGCGTTGATGTCGGCAAAGTCACCGTTGATGTCCCGGGACGAAACCTGGCGGTTCTTGAAGTCCATGTAGAACAGGGTGGCGGCCAGGTTCATGTCGTCGCCGCTGTAGCGCCAGCCCAGTTCATGGTTCCAGCTGGTTTCCGGTTCGGCGTCGATCGAGCCGGCGCCTTTGTCGTAGAGCACGTAGTTCTGCGGCACGCGCATGTTGCGCGACAGGCTGTAGAACAACTGGTCACGCTCGTCCAGCTGGTATTTCAAGCCGGCGTTGGGCAGCAGTTTGTTGTAAGTCTGGTTACGTTTTTCCGGGCGTTCGTTGAGGCTGCCGTGGTTGGTGCCTTCACGCTCGACGTTCATGTAGGCCAGGCCTGCGATGAAGGTCCAGTCCGGGTTGATGTACCAGGTGTCCTGGGCCCAGACCTTTTGCGCAGGCGTTACGGTGAAACGGTCGCGACCTTGCACAGTGTTGCCGTTGGCATCGACGATGGCGCTGTTGGAGTCCGGCCAGGTGTCCACCGGCTTGCCGTTGCTCTTGAGCGGAATAAACGGCTGGGTCTGGCTCTGGCGTGCGCGCTCGTACCAGTAGCCGAATTGCAGGCTGTGGTCGCCCAGGTCCCAGGTCAGCTTGGTGGTGATACCCGGACGCCAGGTCTGCGTGCGCGAAGGGCGATAGTACACGCCGCTGTTGGGGGTACCGTCGGCATTGTATTGGGCGGCAGTGGGCAGGTTGCCGAGGTCGAACACACCGCCCTGGTTGGAGCCACGGTTGAGGGCATAGCTGGAGGACCCGACGCCGCTGCCGTTACCCCAGTAGTAATACGGGATCACCGACAGCGCCAGGTTATCGGCCAGTTTGAACTGGGTGTTGAGCACGGCGGTGAAGGTCTGGAACGGGTTCTGCGCCAGGGCGTAATAGCTGTTGTATTTGCCGTTGCTGCCCACGCTGGGGGTGGCAGGGTAAGGGTCGTACTTGCGGCCATATTGCTGGAACTGCGCCTTGGTCAACTGGCTGTAACTGTTGTTGTCCTGCTCGTGGTACTTGAGGATCAGGTTGGCGGTGTTGCCATTGCCGGCGTCGAAAAAGCTGTTCCACTCCACCTTGTCCGCGCGTACCGCGCCCGAGCCGCGCCACATTTCACCTTCGGTGTGGGACACCGACAGCCAGTTGCTCAGGCCGTTGATTTCGCCGGTATTGAGGCGGGCAAAAGTCTTGCGCGTGGCATTGCTGCCGACGACCTGTTTGACGAAGGCGCCGGTTTCCTTGGTCGGGCGAATGGTCACGATGCCAATGTTGCCGCCGCTGGAACCGATGTGCGGGCCGTCGGATTCCGAAGCACCCTGGGTGACGAAGATCTGGTCAATGTTTTCCGGGTCGCCCAGCAGGTTGGAATACAGCGCGTAGTTGCCCGAATCATTGATCGGCATGCCGTCCACCGACATGCCCACCTGGTCGGAGTTCATGCCGCGCATGGTGAAGCGAAAGCCCGACAGGCCGGTGTTGTCTTCACTGGAGATGTTCAAGCCCGGGGTGTACTTGAGCTTGTCGATGGCATTGCCGGTGGCCGCCTGTTTATCCAGTGCTTCCTTGGTCACCGTGGAGCGGCCTTTGATGCTTTCCTCCGGCACCATGTAACCGCCCCCCGCGGTCGCCTTGCCTTGTACCCCAATGGTGCCGACATCACTGTCGCTGGTCTCTGCCATGACCATTCCCTGGGTCATGCTGGTCGCGGCCACAAGTGCCAGATGAATACGGGTGAACTTCATCACTGTCGTCCTGGTGTCGGGTGCTTATTGCACGCTGTAGTTGAAGGTGGCGGTGAAGCGCTGCTCATTGCGCCCCCCGAAGGCTTGCTCGGGGAACGGCTTGACTTGCTTGATGCGACGCAAGCTGTTGGTGGCGGCCCGGTTGAGCAACATGCTCGAGGCCTGGGTTTGTAAACCTGAGTCGAGGACGCGGCCTTGGCGGTCTACCAGCAACCACACCACCACTTCGCCGTTCGGGCGTTCGAGGGACGCCTGGCGCCCGGTGGGGTACTGCTTGTAGGTGTCCAGTTCGTTGCGCAAGCCTTTGAGATAACCGCTTTCCAGGGCCTGGCCATCGACCTTCGGTGGCGCCGGTGGGGCGGGTGTCGGTGCCACCTGGGCCACGGCGGCCGGGGCTGGTTTGGCGGCCACCGGTGGCGGCGTCGGCGCGGGCTTGGCGACCACGGGCACAGGCTTGGGCACAGGTTTTGGCTTGGGCTTGGGTTCGGGTTTAGGCAACGGCTTGGGCGGTGGCGGCGGGGGCGCTGGCTCGGCTTCTTCCTCTTCGATCACCGGCGGTGGCGGTTCTTGCTCCACCACCGGTTCCGGTACGACCTCAGGTTCCGGCTCGACCAAGGCTAATTCGACCGCCGACTCGTCATACACCGGCTCGACCTTCAATGTCTGTGACTGGATACCCAGTGCAATCAGCACCAGGGCGATCAGGGCCGGGACACTGCCCAGCAGCTGACGCGCACGAAACAGAACGTACATGGTCAGGACTTACGCGTAGCAATGGACACGGAGGTGAAGCCACCCAGGCGCAGGGTGTCCATCACTTCCACCAGGCGCGAAACCTCCACGCCTTTGTCGCTGTTGACGATGATCGTCGACTTGGTATCGGGCTTTTCGGCAGCCTTCAGCGCCGGCACCAGGGCCTCCACCGTCAGGTCCTTGCCGTCCAGTTGCAACTGGCCTTCCAGGCCCAAAGTGAGGATGAATTTGTTCTGCGGCTTGAGCTGCTGCGAACTGCTGGCGCTGGGCAATTGGGTCTTCATGCCGAGCGCGGGAATCACGTTCAGGCTCACCAGTACGAAAAACACCAGGAGGAACATCATCACGTCGATCATCGGGATCAGCTCGATGTGCGCCTTGCGTTTCTTGGGTTCGTCCCAGGTTCTCATTCCGTTACCCCGTCATTGAATTAGGGGCAAAACGCTAACAGCCAAAAATGACCGATTGGTTAACTTTACTTGACCGTTTAGAGGCTCTAGGACGCGTCTTTCAGAAAAATTACCGGTCAGTTTTCAAGCGTAATGAAACTGACACTCGGGGCATCCATGCTTGAGAAATTTATCTTGAGAGCCGGCCTCCATGCCCACTGCACTGCCTCAATTGACGACCCCGCGACTGTTGTTGCGCGCCCTGCAAATGCACCAGGCGCAGGTGCTTTTCACGCTTGCCAACGGGCCGAAAATTGCCGACAACACGGCGAACATTCCATCGCCCTACACCTTGGAAACCGCGCAGGATTTTATTGCGGGGATCGCTGACAAGTACCGCACCGGTGAGCTGTTGAACCTGGGGATGCATGTGCGCGGCACCGACGAATTGGTCGGCATGGTCAGCCTGCGGATCAATGCTCGCCATCACTATGGACACTTGGGTGGCTGGGTGGCGGCGCACTGCCGTAATCAGGGTTACGCGGCGGAAGCGGCGAGTGCGGTGATGGACTTCGGCTTCGAGGCGCTAGGCTTGCAGCGCGTGGGCAGCCAGTGTTTCGCGCGCAACAAGGAATCGGCGCGGGTCATGGAGAAGATCGGCCTGCGCTATGAAGGCTGCATGCGCCAGGCGTTTTTAAAGAACGGCGTGTATGAGGACATGCTCGGGTTTGCCACCGTGCGTGACGACTGGGAGCGCAGCTTGTGAGCGGTGGGGTGGACCAAGGCCGGCGCCGGGTCCTCGGCGGGCTGGCGGTCGCTACGGCATTTTCGATCCTCAGCCCGTTTGCGTGCAGTGCCGGGGCGGATTATCCGTTCACCCTCGGCGTGGCTTCCGGCGACCCGCTGCCAGATGGCTTTGTGATCTGGACGCGCCTGGCGCCGTTGTTCAATGCTGCGGATGGCTGTGGCGGCCTGAGTCGCTCGGTGCCGGTGCGTTGGCGGGTGGCCAGCGATGCGGCGATGACGCGCATTGTGAAGCAGGGCGAAGTACTGGCGACGCAGCGTTTTGCTCACGCAGTGCATGTCGAGGTGGCGGGGCTGGCGGCGGATCGGCCGTATTGGTACCAGTTTGAAGGGCTCGGTGCGCAGAGCCCGGTGGGCCAGTCCCGCACCATGCCGCCGCTGCACGCCATGGCCACGGCCCGGCTGGGCTTTGTGTCCTGCTCGCACTGGGAGCGCGGTTACTTCAGCGCCTACCGACACCTTGCCGCCGAGCAGCCGGACCTGGTGTTTTTCCTCGGTGATTATATTTACGACAGTTCCTATGCTGCGCAGTCGGGCAAGGTGTTTCGCTCTCACGGCAGTGGCAATGCGCAAAGCCTGAGCGATTACCGCAACCGCTATGCGCTGTACAAGACTGATCCGGACCTGCAGGCCCTTCACGCCGCCGCCCCCAGCGTCGTGACCTGGGACGACCACGAAGTGCAGAATGACTACGCCAACCGCTGGTCCCAAGACCCGAAGATGGCCGTGGTGCAGTTTCTCAAACAACGGGCGGCGGCGTACCAGGCGTTTTACGAACACATGCCCCTGCGTGCCAGCAGCGTGCCGAAGGGGCCGGACATGCGCATCTACCGGCGCCTGGACTATGGCCAGCTTGCGCGTTTCCATGTGCTCGACGGTCGCCAGTACCGTTCCGAGCAACCGTGCATCGCGGCCAATGGCAGCCACCAAGGGCATATTGTCACCACCCCTTGCAGCGACCTGCGTGACCCTGGCCGCACGTTGCTCGGCTGGCAGCAAGAGGCCTGGCTGGATCAAGGATTTGCCCAGTCCAAGGCGCAGTGGAATATCATCGCCCAGGATTTACTGGTGGCGCCGCTGATGCAGCGTGACCTCACCAACCATAAGCTTGGCCGCTGGACCGATGGTTGGGATGGCTACATGGCTAACCGCTCACGAATGCTGGCGTCGATCGTGCGCAATCGAGTGAAGAACCCGGTGTTCTGGGGTGGGGATATTCATTCGTTCTGGGCCACCGACCTGCATGCCGACGCCGACAATCCGGACTCGGCGGTGGTCGCCACCGAGTTCGTCGGCTCGTCGGTGACCTCCGATGGCCCGCCCTATGACGCGTTCATGAAGATCATGCCGCTCAACCCTCATGTGAAGTTCTTCGACAGCCGTCAGCGTGGCTATGTGTCGGTGGAGTTGGCGGCCAACACCATGCAGACGAATTTTCGTGCGATCAGCGATCCGCGTGACCCGGCGGCGACGGTGTCGACGTTGAAGTCGTTCGTCAATGAATCGGGCCAGCCAAGCGTGGCCCTGTAGGAGCGAGCTTGCTCGCGAAAAACTCACAGGCACCCCGTGCAACCTGACTGCTCGCGTTATCGTTGACGTTCTTCGCGAGCAAGCTCGCTCCTACAGTGTCAGGGTGTCAGCGAGGCTGTAGCGCACCGACAGTGCGCCTTTTTTTTCTGACAACGCCAGGATCGTTACCTGGCCCAGTTCGCTCAACGCTTGAACATGCGTGCCGCCACAGGCGTAAGCCGGTAATTCGCCGAAGCCGACTTCGCGGGTGCCGTCTTCCAGTGTCATGTGGCGGGGATAGTCGGCGGCGATCCATGTGTTGACCCATTGCTGGAGCGTCTGCGCATCCATGTCTTGCGCGGCCTGGCCACGGATAAAGGTGATCTTGCCTTCGCCCGGCCAATGGTGGGCCTTGATCGGCATCCATCCCAGGCGTTCGCCAGCATTGCCAATCAAGTGCCCCGCCGAATGCAGGCGCGTATGCAAGGCGCGACGCTGTGCGTCGACTCGCGCAATGGCGGGTCCAGGTTCCAGAGGTCGGTCGACGTAGTGCACCACCTGTTCGGCTTCCTGCATGACTCGCAGCACCTGGCTCTCACCGAGCCAACCGGTGTCGAACGGCTGGCCACCGCCTTGGGGATGGAAAATCGTCGATTGCACAATCACGGCGAATTGCTCTTCGTACGGGGTGCAACTGAGCACTTCCAGCTCGGCCGTCAGGTGATCGTGGGTAAAAAACAGGCGCTCGGTCATCATCTACATCCGCATCAGGGTTCTGTGGGCAGTATAAATAGTGCGCAGATGAGTGATAATCCGCTCAATTATCAATGGACCTGTGCGTCATGAGCATCAATCTTCCTTTGCCGTTGTTGGGTGAAATGGCGATTTTCGTCAAGGTCGTCGAAACCGGCAGCTTCTCCGAAGCGGCGCGGCAACTCAGCGTTTCACCTTCGGCGGTGAGCCGCAGTATCTCGCGCCTGGAACACGCCCTGGCCACGCGCCTGCTGCAACGCACCACGCGCAAGCTGCGCCTGAGCGAGGGCGGCGAGGAGGTGTTCAAGCGTTGCCAGGAGATGGTCAATGCCGCGCGCTCGGTGATGGAAATCAGTGGGCAATTTACCCATGAGGCCGAGGGCCTGGTTCGGGTCAGTGTGCCCAAGGCGGTGGGGCGATTCGTGGTGCACCCGCATATGTCGGAATTCTTGCGGCGCTATCCCAAGGTGGATGTGCAATTGATCCTGGAAGATCGGCATGTGGATTTGATCGACGACAACGTCGACTTGAGCATCCGTATCACCGACAGCCCACCGCCAGGCTTGGTCGGGCGCCAGTTGTTGCCCATCGAACATTTGCTGTGTGCGACGCCGCAGTACCTGGCCGAGCACGGTACACCGAGCCATCCCCATGATCTGCTCGGGCACAGTTGCATCTACCTGGGTGAGACACCTGGAGATTCACGCTGGAAGTTTCGCCAGGCTGGCAAGGCGGTCACGGTCGGTGTACGCGGCCGGTATGCGGCTAATCACACTGGGGTGCGACTGGAGGCGGCCTTGCAGCATGTCGGGATTGCCAGCTTGCCGTATTTCACCGCGCGGCATGCGTTGGAAGCGGGGGAGTTGGTGCAGGTGTTGCCGGGGTGGGATTTTATTGCCTCGTACCATGGTGAGGCGTGGCTGCTGCATTCGCCCACACGTTACCTGCCGCCGAAGTTGCGGGTGTTTATCGATTATCTGGTGGAGTGCATGGCCAAGGAGCCAACGCTGCGGCGGCGGTAGGGCCGAGGGGCAAGCGTTAATGCCTGTAGGAGCGAGCTTGCTCGCGAAAAACTCACAGGCGCCGCGTTTATTCAGGAAGCACGCGTTATCGTTGACGTTTTTCGCGAGCAAGCTCGCTCCTACATAGTGGTATCAGTGTTTGCTCTGGTCCTGAGGCATCGCCAGCAGCTGTTTTTCCTGGTTCCAGTCGAACGGTTCGTCGTTCTGTTCGGCTTCAAAGCGACGTTCTTCCAGGGCCTGGTACAGGTCCAGTTCTTCGTCGGGCATGAAGTGCAGGCAATCGCCGCCAAAGAACCACAGCAGGTCGCGGGGCACCAAGTGGGCAATTTGCGGGTAGCGCAGGATGACCTGGCTCATCAGGTCCTGGCCCAGGTACTGGCTTTCGATCGGGTCGATCGGCAGCAGGGCGCGCAGTTCGTCGAAACGCTCCAGGAACAGCGAGTGGCTTTCCTCGGGCACCTGTTCGGCTTCGCCGACGGCAACCAGGATGCTGCGCAAGTGGTCGAGCAAGACGAGATGATCGGCAACGACGTTGGACACGAGATAAGGCCTCTAAAGCAAAAACGGGCGCGAGAGTATAAGCCTCTCGCGCCCGTTTTTATATGACCGCTCGACTCAGCGGACTTTACCTTCTGCCTGCATCAGCGCTTCCTTGCTGAAATCATCCACGTCGATCACCTTGCGTCGCGCCGCCTCGGCATCGCGCAGGGTTTGCGCCTCGGCCGGTTGCAGCACGCCGGCCTGCAAGGCCGCGTCGATGGCGTGCTCGCCGGCCACCGGTTTGACCTTGCCGCTCTTGAGCGCGCTGTGGAGTTTCTTCTGCAAGGGGTGGCTGGCACCGAGCAGGTCGTAGGCATGTTGCAGGGCGCCCACCGGATCCTCTGCCGATTGTGGGCGGTAACAGCCGGCCAGCAACTCTTCCAGGGTCGGGTCGCCCTTGGCGCGGCCGATCACGGCTGCCACTTCGGCGTCCAGCGCGTCGGACGGCCCGGTATGACGACGCCCGAATGGGAACACAATCACTCGCAGCAGGCAGCCCAGCACCTTGTTCGGGAAGTTGCTCAGCAGTTCATCCAGCGCACGTTCCGATTCACCCAGGCTTTCTTCCATGGCCCAGGCAAACAGCGGCTCCAGGTGGTCCGGCGAGTCCAGGTCGTGATAACGCTTGAGCGCCGCCGAGGCCAGGTACATGTGGCTCAACACATCACCCAGGCGGGCGGACAGGCGTTCGCGGCGCTTGAGCTCGCCACCCAGCAACATCATGCTCAGGTCGGCCAGCAGGGCAAACGCAGCCGCCTGGCGGTTCAAAGCACGGAAGTAGCCCTGGCTCAAACGGTTGCCCGGGGCTTTTTCGAAATGCCCCAAGCCCAGGTTCAGCACCAGGGTGCTTGCGGCATTGCTCACGGCAAAGCCGATGTGTTGCATCAGCAGGCCGTCGAATTCCTTCAACGCCTGGTCATGGTCTTCGCGACCGGCCAGGGCCATTTCCTTGAGCACGAAGGGATGGCAACGAATCGCGCCCTGGCCGAAGATCATCAGGTTACGCGAGAGGATATTCGCGCCTTCCACGGTGATGAAGATCGGTGCGCCCTGCCAGTTGCGGCCCAGGTAGTTGTTAGGGCCCATGATGATGCCCTTGCCGCCGTGCACGTCCATGGCGTGGCTGATGCACTCACGACCGCGTTCGGTCAAGTGGTACTTGAGGATCGCCGACAGCACCGAGGGCTTCTCGCCCAGGTCGACAGCGTTGGCGGTGAGCATGCGCGCGCTGTCCATCAGCCAGGCGTTGCCACCGATACGCGCCAGGGCTTCCTGGATGCCTTCGAAGGCCGACAGCGGCACGTTGAACTGTTCGCGCACCTGGGCATATTGCCCGGTCACCAGGCTGGTGAACTTGGCGGCGCCGGTGCCGACGGCGGGCAGCGAGATCGAACGGCCGACCGACAGGCAGTTCATCAGCATCATCCAGCCCTTGCCGAGCATTTCCTGGCCACCGATCAGGTATTCCAGGGGGATGAACACATCCTTGCCGGAGTTGGGGCCGTTCATGAAGGCGGCGCCAAGCGGCAGGTGACGACGGCCGATTTCCACGCCAGGGGTGTCGGTAGGAATCAACGCGAGGCTGATGCCCAGGTCTTCTTCTTCACCCAGCAGGTGGTCCGGGTCATGGGCCTTGAAGGCCAGGCCAAGCAAGGTCGCGACAGGGCCGAGGGTGATGTAGCGTTTTTCCCAGTTCAGGCGCAGGCCGAGGGTTTCCTTGCCTTCCCATTCGCCTTTGCAGATCACCCCGGTGTCGGGCATGGCGCCCGCATCGGAGCCGGCCAGCGGGCCGGTGAGGGCGAAGCAGGGGATGTCGTCGCCACGGGCCAGGCGCGGCAGGTAGTGGTTGCGTTGTTCCTCGGTGCCGTAGTGCAGCAGCAGCTCGGCCGGGCCGAGGGAGTTGGGGACCATCACGGTGGACGCCAGGTCACCGCTACGGGTGGCGAGCTTCATGGCGACCTGGGAGTGGGCATAGGCAGAGAAGCCCTTGCCGCCGTACTCCTTGGGAATGATCAGGGCGAAGAAACCGTGGGTCTTGATGTGTTCCCAGGCTTGCGGCGGCAGGTCCATGGCCTGGCCGATTTCCCAGTCGCTGACCATGGCGCAGAGTTCTTCGGTGGGGCCGTCGATAAACGCCTGCTCTTCCTCGGTCAATTGCGCCTTGGGGTAGGCCAGCAATTTGTCCCAGTCGGGGCGGCCGCTGAACAGCTCGCCGTCCCACCACACCGTGCCGGCATCGATCGCATCGCGCTCGGTCTCGGACATCGGTGGCAGCACTTTCTGGAACCAGCTGAACAGCGGCTTGGTGAAGTATTGGCGGCGCAGGTCAGGCAGCAACAACGGCGCGGCCACCACGGCCAGGAGCACCCAGAAGATCAGCAGCAGCCAACCCGGTGCATGGCTCCAGGCGCCCATCGCCAGCAGGTAGACGGCGACCACGCCCAGGGCGGGCAGGGGGGCAGTACGGCGGTGTGCCAGGTAGGCAATGCCGACCACCAGCACCAGTATCCACAACAACAGCATATTCAATCCTCCGTGAACCAGGGGCGAAACCACCAGGGAGCTTAGTCGGCATCCGAACAAGCCGGGTGATCAGGGTGTAACAAGGTGTACTGGGCAACCCATCAGCCGGCGCCGGCATTTGGCCGAATCGTCGTTATCTCTCGAGCAGGCCTGGTGGTTAAACTCCAGGCTCCCCTCGGAGATCAAGCTCATGAATACGTACTTGAGTCCCAGCCGCTTCATCGATAGTGACCACCCTGTGGTGGTGGAGTTCGCCGAGAAACATCGTGGAACCCGCCCGGATTTAAGTGACCAGGCAGTCAGTCTTTACTACGCAGTGCGTGAGGCCATTCGCTACAACCCCTATACCTTCAGCCGTGACCCCAACACCTTGAGCGCCAGCTTTGCCCTGGCGGCCGGCGAAAGCTATTGCGTACCCAAAGCCACGTTGCTCGCCGCTTGCGCGCGCCACTGCGGCATCCCTGCGCGCATTGGCCTGGCGGACGTGCGCAACCACCTGTCCACACCGCGACTGCTCGCCCTGCTCAAAAGTGACGTGTTCGCCATGCACGGTTATACCGAGCTCTACCTGAACGGCCGCTGGGTCAAGGCCACTCCGGCGTTCAACCAGCAACTGTGCGAAGTGTTCGACGTGCCGCCGCTGGAATTCGATGGCCTGCACGACAGCGTGTTCCACGCGTTCAATCGCCAGGGCCAGCGTTCGATGGAGTACGTGGTGGACCACGGGCAATTTGCTGATGTGCCTGAAGCATTTTTCTTCGCGCACATCCGCCAGTGTTACCCGCACCTGTTTGGCGACGATGCGCCCACCTTGCTCGGCGATATGCAGGGCGATTTAAGCCGCGGCTGAACCGGCGTATGCTGCTGCCTTCATCAAGCCATGTTCATCAACGATAAGGCGCGGTCATGCTGAAGATCTGGGGTCGTAAAAATTCATCAAACGTCAGGAAAGCACTGTGGTGCGCCGAGGAACTCGGCCTGGACTATGAAGCAATTGATGCGGGCGGGGCTTTTGGTGTGGTCGATACCCCGCGATACCGGGCCATGAACCCCAATGGCCGGGTGCCGGTGATCGAAGATGGCGACTTTGTGCTGTGGGAATCCAACACCATCGTGCGTTACCTGTGCGCCAAGCAGGCATCGGACTTTTACCCCAGCGACCTGCAAGCCCGAGCCAATGCCGAGAAGTGGATGGACTGGACCACTTCCACGCTCGCCGACCCGTTCAAGGCGGTGTTCTGGGGCATCGTGCGCACCCCGGCTGACCAGCAAAACTGGGACAGCATCAATGCCGGGCGCCAAGCCTGTATCGACGCGCTCAAAACCGTCGAGCAAGCCCTCGCCGAGCAACCCTACCTGTCCGGCCAAGCATTCGGCATGGGCGATATTCCCTTGGGCTGCTTCATCTACGCCTGGTTCGAGATGCCCATCGAACGCCCCTCCATGCCCAATCTGGAGGCCTGGTACCAGCGCCTGCAACAGCGCCCGGCCTACCGCAAGGCGGTGATGACCGCGTTGACTTAATACACACTATTAATACGGGTGACTGTACTTGTGCGGCATGGGCACGCACCATGCTCGCATTGCATCGCAGGTTGAACTACCTGCGGTGTGCCTTCATCTATTCTTTCTATTCCCTTCTTTGGTGCGTATTCCCATATGAGTTCCGCTCTGTCCATCCGGCAGCTAACCAAAACCTACGGCAACGGTTTCCAGGCCCTGAGTGGTATCGATCTGGACGTTGCCGAAGGTGACTTCTTCGCCTTGCTCGGCCCCAACGGTGCCGGCAAATCCACCACCATCGGCATTCTCTCGACCCTGGTCAACAAGACCAGCGGCACGGTGAATATCTTCGGGCATGACCTGGACAAATCCCCGGCGGCGCTCAAGCGCTCCATCGGCGTGGTGCCCCAGGAATTCAATTTCAACCAGTTCGAAAAGACCTTCGACATTGTCGTGACCCAGGCCGGCTACTACGGCATTCCAGCCAAAATTGCTAAGGAACGCGCCGAGCAATACCTGACCCAACTGGGCCTGTGGGACAAGCGTGACGTGCCTTCGCGCTCGCTGTCCGGTGGCATGAAGCGCCGCCTGATGATCGCCCGTGCCCTGGTGCATGAGCCGCGCCTGTTGATCCTCGACGAACCTACCGCCGGCGTGGATATCGAGCTGCGCCGTTCGATGTGGACCTTCCTCACCGAACTGAACGAGAAGGGCATCACCATCATCCTCACCACCCATTACCTGGAAGAGGCTGAGCAGTTGTGCCGCAACATCGGCATCATCGACCACGGCACCATTGTCGAGAACACCAGCATGCGCAACCTGCTGGGCCAGTTGCATGTGGAAACCTTCCTGCTCGACCTGAAGAACAACCTGTCGGTGGCCCCGCAGTTGCTCGGCTACCCGAGCCGGCTGGTGGACAGCCACACCCTGGAGGTGCAGGTGGATAAGGCCATGGGCATCACCGCGCTGTTCACCCAATTGGCGACTCAGAACATCGAAGTGCTGAGCCTGCGTAATAAAACCAATCGCCTTGAGGAGTTGTTCGTGTCCCTGGTGGAGAAAAATCTGGCGAAGGTGGCGGTATGAGTTCCGAACTGCAACCCAACCTCGTCGCGCTGCAAACCATTGTCTATCGCGAAGTGAAGCGCTTTACCCGGATCTGGCCGCAGACCCTGCTGCCGCCGGCGATCACCATGGTCCTGTACTTTGTGATCTTCGGTAACCTGATCGGCCGGCAGATCGGCGACATGGGTGGTTTCACCTACATGGAATACATCGTGCCGGGCCTGATCATGATGTCGGTGATCACCAACTCCTACGGCAACGTGGTGTCGAGTTTCTTTGGCAGCAAGTTCCAGCGCTCCATCGAAGAACTGATGGTCTCGCCGGTGTCACCGCACACCATCCTCATTGGCTACACCTTGGGCGGCGTGTTGCGTGGCCTGATGGTGGGGGTGATCGTGACGCTGCTGTCGCTGTTCTTTACCCACCTGCAGGTGCATCACCTTGGGGTCACTATTCTGGTGGTCGTGCTGACGGCGACGATCTTCTCGCTGCTGGGCTTTATCAACGCCGTGTTCGCCCGCAATTTCGATGATATTTCCATCATTCCGACCTTCGTGCTGACGCCGCTGACCTACCTGGGCGGGGTGTTTTATTCCATCACCTTGCTGCCGCCGTTCTGGCAGACGGTGTCCCTGGCCAACCCGGTGCTGCACATGGTTAACGCCTTCCGCTACGGCATTCTGGGCGTGTCGGATATCAAGATCAGCGTGGCGATCACCTTTATGATCGTCGCCACCATCGTCTTGTATATCGGCTGCGCGCGGTTGCTGGTGAGTGGGCGTGGGATGCGTACATGATGTGGGATTGGAAATAACAAAACGGCCTCATCAGAGGCCGTTTTTTATTGGATGCACACCGAACAAGTGTGGGAGCTGGCTTGCCTGCGATGGTATCGACTTCGCTTGACGGGTGTACCGAGGTGTCTGCATCGCAGGCAAGCCAGCTCCCACATTTTGGTCGGTGCACGCGCTTTAGTTTTTCAGTGCCAGTTCGATCAGGGCGTGTAGTTCTTCTACCGCCAACGGCTGGGCCGAGAACAGAATACGAAACACCGTGGGCGCGGCGAGCAGGTTGATCAGATGGTCAACGCTCGGCGGCTGTTCCTGCGGATAGCGATCCACGATCACCTGCAACTGCCCACTCAGGATGCTCACGCAATACCCTGGGGTCGGGCTGCTTTGCACGTCGCGCATCATATTGCGGCCTACGTCCGAACTCATCTCGTCCAGGTATTGCTCGGCCCAGGCTTGCAGGTCGCCGCGCAGGCTGCCGGTATTGGCCGGCTCGCAGTCTGGACGCATGCGGGCCAGGGCGACGTCGGCGAGCAGTACTGACAGATCGCCCCAACGTCGGTAAATGGTCGACGGCGTAACGCCTGCACACGCCGCAATCATCGGCACGGTGACGCTGGAGCGCTCATGGGCTTCCAGCAATTCACGCACCGCCCTGTGGACGGATTCTTGTACCCGGGCACTACGGCCCCCCGGGCGGAGGCCTTCTTTGATCGCCATGGGCAAGACCTTAACACAAAGAATTTGCTTTAAGCGCCAGCGAGTAGCACACTCCACAAAAGCAAAATATTAGCTTTAGCGGAGCGTGCCCATGTCCAGCGTCATCTCTCAACGGTCCAGCCTAGCGTTTCTGGTGATCACCGTGCTGACCTTCCTTGCCGCCTCCAGCGCGCCGACGCCGTTGTACCAGGTGTATCAAGACCACCTGCATTTTTCGGCGGCCATGCTCACGGCCATCTTCGGCGTGTATGCCGTGAGCCTGCTGGCGGCGCTGCTGACGGTGGGGTCGCTTTCGGATTACCTGGGGCGCAAGCCGGTGATCTTTGCCGCGCTGCTGATCAACATCGTGGCGATGCTGCTGTTTATCGTTGCTGACAGCACCGCCTGCCTGCTGGCCGCCCGCGCCTTGCAGGGCTTCGCGACCGGCACGGCGACCGCGGTGTTGGGTGCGACGCTGCTCGACACCGACCGCGTGCGCGGCCCGATGCTCAACAGCCTTGCACCGATGCTCGGTATGGCCAGTGGTGGCCTGGGCAGTGGGCTGCTGGTGGAGTTCGCGCCGTGGCCGACCCAAATGATCTATTACACCCTGCTGGGCTTGATGGTGTTGCAGGCCCTGTATGTGTGGCGCCTGCCTGAAACGGTCAGCCGCATACCGGGCGCCTTGAAGTCGCTGGCGCCCACCCTGCATGTGCCACCGCAAGCGCGCCGCGCGTTGTGGTTGGCGATGCCATTGAATGTGGCCGTGTGGGCGCTGGGTGGGTTCTTTTCCTCGCTGGCGCCGTCGTTGGTGCGTGTCGCCACCGGGTCGACCTCGCACTTGATCGGCGGCGGGCTGGTGGCGGTGGTGACCTTGAGCGGTGCGGTGATGATCTACAGCCTGCGCAACCACGCGGCTGACAGGGTGATGCGCTGGTCGGCGGCACTGCTGGCCGTGGGCGTGGGGTTGCTGCTGGTTGCCGTAAACACCGCCAGCCTGTGGCTGTTCTTTGTCGCCAGTGTGATCGCAGGCCTGGGCTTCGGCGGCGGTTTCATGGGCAGTGTGCGCAGTATCGTGGGCCTGGCATTGCCCCATGAACGGGCGGGCCTGATGTCGGCGTTCTATGTATTGAGCTACCTGGCGTTCTGCATACCGGCGTTATTGGCGGGGAACCTGAGCCGTGTGTTTGGCCTGATCGCGACCACGGACGGCTACGGTGCGGTGCTTATCTTGCTGTCTGTCGCCGCGCTTGTTGGGTTGTTGTGGCGGGACACGGCGCAGGCAAGGGCGAGGGCCTGATTGCGACTAATATAGGTAAAATAGATAACAGTTAGAGATATTACCCGTTATATAGATATTCGAGCAGGTTCTATCATGGCTTCAACCTCAAATGAGGAAGAGGATTAACCCATGACCTGCTCGACCACTCACCGCTACAAACCCTTCAGTCACCTGACCCGGCCCCGGGAAGTGATTCGCCAGTTCACCCCGAACTGGTTCGCCGCGACCATGGGCACCGGTGTGCTGGCGCTGGCCTTGGCTCAGTTGCCAGTCAACTTGCCAGGTTTGCACGCTGTCGCCGAGGGCCTGTGGCTGTTCACCATCGGCCTGTTTGTGCTGTTCAGCGTGCTCTATGCCGCCCGCTGGGTGATGTTTTTCCACGAGGCGCGACGCATCTTCGGGCACTCCACCGTCTCGATGTTTTTCGGCACCATCCCCATGGGGCTGGCGACCATTCTTAATGGCTTGCTGCTGTTCGGTCTGCCGCGCTGGGGCGGTGATGTGATCCCGTTGGCCGAAGCCTTGTGGTGGCTGGACGTCGCCCTGTCCCTGGCGTGCGGTGTACTGATCCCGTTCATGATGTTTACCCGTCAGGAGCACAGCATCGACCAGATGACCGCCGTCTGGCTGTTGCCTGTGGTGGCGGCCGAAGTGGCGGCTGCCAGCGGCGGCTTGCTCGCGCCGCATTTGGCCGATGCCCATTCGCAATTGGTGATGCTGGTGACCAGCTACGTGTTGTGGGCGTTTTCCCTGCCCGTGGCGTTCAGCATCCTGACCATCCTGATGCTGCGCATGGCCTTGCATAAGTTGCCTCACGCCAATATGGCAGCGTCGAGCTGGTTGGCGCTGGGCCCCATCGGTACCGGTGCCCTGGGCATGTTGTTGCTGGGTACGGACGCCCCTGCGATCTTCGCCGCCAATGGCCTGGCCAGTGTGGGTGAAATGGCCCACGGCCTGGGCCTGATTGCGGGCATCACCCTGTGGGGCTTCGGCTTGTGGTGGATGTTGATTGCGGTATTGATCACCCTGCGTTACCTGCGCGCCGGTATCCCGTTCAACCTGGGCTGGTGGGGCTTCACCTTCCCATTGGGGGTGTACGCCCTGGCCACACTTAAGTTGGCGAGCCTGCTGCAGCTGGAATTTTTCAGCGTGTTTGGCAGTGTGCTGGTGGTTGCGCTGGCGCTGATGTGGCTGATCGTGGCCAAGCGCACCGTGCAGGGCGCTTATAAAGGCGAGCTTTTTGTTTCGCCTTGTATTGCCGGGTTAGCGAATAAGTAAGCAGGATTAGGTAAAGTCGTGGCCTGATAAATAAAGGCCACGCAGGAACACGGACGACGATGAGCCATCCTTCCCAATTCACCTTGCTGCGCACGCGGCGCTTCTTGCCGTTTTTCATCACCCAATTGCTGGGCGCGTTCAACGACAACATCTTCAAGCAATCGTTGATCCTGGCCATCCTTTACAAGCTCACCATCGAGGGCGACCGCTCCATCTGGGTCAACCTGTGCGCCTTGTTGTTTATCCTGCCGTTCTTCCTGTTCTCGGCGTTGGCCGGGCAGTTTGGCGAGAAATTCAACAAGGACGCGTTGATCCGCGCGATCAAGATCGGCGAGATCGTGATCATGGCCGTGGGCGCCACGGGCTTTTTGACCAATCATCTTGAACTGATGCTGCTGGCGCTGTTTGCCATGGGCACGCACTCGGCGCTGTTCGGCCCGGTGAAGTATTCGATCATGCCCCAGGCATTGCACGACGATGAGTTGGTGGGCGGCAACGGCCTGGTGGAGATGGGCACGTTCCTGGCGATTCTGGCCGGCACCATCGGTGCCGGGATCATGATGTCCTCCACCCATTACGCGCCGGTGGTGGCGGTGGCGATTGTGGCTGTGGCGGTGCTGGGCTACCTGGCCAGCCGCAGCATCCCGCGCGCGGCGGCGTCGACACCGCAACTGCGCCTGGACTGGAATATCTTCACGCAGTCCTGGGCGACGTTGCGCATGGGCCTGGGGCAGACGCCTGCAGTGTCGCGCTCGATTGTCGGCAACTCATGGTTCTGGTTTGTGGGCGCGATCTACCTCACGCAAATCCCGGCCTATGCCAAGGAATGGTTGTACGGCGACGAAACCGTGGTGACCTTGATCCTCACGGTGTTTTCGGTGGGCATCGCCCTGGGCTCGATGCTCTGCGAAAAACTCTCCGGGCGTAAGGTGGAAATCGGGCTGGTGCCGTTTGGCTCGTTTGGCCTGACCGTGTTCGGCCTGCTGCTGTGGTGGCACTCCGGCGGCTTCCCGCAGAACGTCCAGGCCAACGATTGGCTCGCGGTGCTCAGCTACGGACAGGCGTGGTGGGTGCTGCTTGATATCCTCGGCCTGGGTGTGTTCGGCGGCTTTTACATCGTGCCGCTGTATGCGCTGATCCAGTCGCGCACCGCCGAGAACGAACGGGCACGGGTGATCGCGGCCAACAACATTCTCAATGCACTGTTCATGGTGGTCTCGGCCATCGTCTCCATCCTGCTGTTGAGCGTGGCCAAGCTGTCGATCCCCGAGTTGTTCCTGGTGGTGTCGCTGCTCAACATCGCGGTTAACACTTACATCTTTAAAATCGTCCCCGAGTTCACCATGCGCTTCATGATCTGGCTGCTCAGCCATTCCATGTACCGCGTGGAGCATCGCAACCTGGAAGCTATTCCGGACGAAGGCGCCGCGTTGCTGGTGTGCAACCATGTGTCGTTTGTCGATGCGCTGTTGATTGGCGGCGCGGTGCGCCGGCCGATTCGCTTTGTCATGTACTACAAGATCTACCGCTTGCCGGTGCTCAACTTTATCTTCCGCACCGCCGGCGCGATTCCGATTGCCGGGCGCCATGAAGACATTCAGATCTACGAACAGGCGTTCGCGCGGATTGCCCAGTACCTCAAGGATGGCGAGTTGGTGTGCATCTTTCCGGAAGGCAAGCTGACGGCCGATGGCGAGATGAATGAGTTTCGCGGTGGGGTGACGCGCATCCTGGAGGAGACGCCGGTGCCGGTGATCCCCATGGCATTGCAGGGGTTGTGGGGAAGTTTCTTCAGCCGCGATCCTAACAAGGGCTTTTTCCATCGGATCTGGTCGCGGGTGGTGTTGGTGGCGGGTGAGCCGGTGGCCGTGGAGGCGGCGACGCCGGTGCAGTTGCAGGCTGTGGTGGGTGGTTTGCGGGGGAGTGTCAGGTAGTTTGTGGTTGTTTGCCGGGGCCTCATCGCAGGCAAGCCAGCTCCCACCTTTTGAATTGTGAATACAGTCAAATGTGGGAGCTGGCTTGCCTGCGATAGCGGAAGTGGCTTATGTCGAGATCTTGAGGCCAATCAGCCCGCAAATAATCAACGCCACACTGGCCAATCGAAACAGCGCCATGGATTCTCCAAACAAGATAATCCCGGCGATCACCGTGCCCACGGCGCCCACGCCGGTCCAGATGGCATAAGCGGTACCCAGCGGCAGTTCCTTCATGGCCAGCCCCAACAGCCCAAGGCTGACGGCCATGGCGGCAATCGTCAGGGCGGTGGGCAGCGGCTTGCTGAACCCGTCGGTGTACTTCAGGCCGACGGCCCAGCCCACTTCAAACAGCCCGGCAAAAAATAGAATGATCCAGGACATGATGACCTCGCTTCCAAAGTGGGGTCGTCCCCGGGTAAGCGCTTGATAGCGTCGCGAGGTCGTCCCCGCGAAGTTCGGTAGAGTGCCGAAATTGGACCAGGCGATCAAGTCAGGGCGTGGTTTCCAGCGCGCGACGGTCTTCCTTCTCGCTCATGCGGCGGAAGTAGGTCGACAGCAACGCTCCGGAAATATTGTGCCAGACGCTGAAGAGCGCACTGGGCACTGCCGCCAGCGGTGAAAAGTGTGCACTGGCCAACGCAGCACCCAGCCCGGAGTTCTGCATGCCCACTTCCAGGGCCAATGACTTGCGTTGCGCCAGCGGCAACTTGAACAGGCGCCCGGTGAAGTAACCCAGCAAGTAACCGAAGCTGTTGTGCAGCATCACCACGGCCATGATCAGCAGGCCCGACTCGGCAATCTTGCCTTGGCTTGCGGCAACCACGGCCGCGACGATGATCACAATGCTGACCACCGACACCAGTGGCAGCACATCCACCGCATGGCGTACCCGAGCGCCGAGCAAGCGCTGCGCGACCACGCCCAGTACGATGGGCAGCAGCACCACTTGCAGGATCGACCAGAACAGCTCCATGAACGACACCGGCAGCCAGGCCGAGGCCAGCAGCCAGATCAATGCCGGTGTGAGCAGCGGCGCGAGGAGGGTGGTGACGGCGGCAATTGCCACCGATAACGCCAGGTCACCCCGGGCCAGCCAGGTCATGACATTGGACGACGTGCCACTTGGGCAACAGCCGACCAGGATCACGCCAACGGCAATTTCCGCTGGCAAATGGAATGCCTGGCACAGCAACCATGCCACGCCCGGCATGATCACGAAATGCGCGACCACGCCCAAGGCCACGCGCCACGGGTGGCGAGCGACTTCGGCGAAGTCTTCAAGTTTCAAGGTCAGCCCCATGCCGAACATCACCAGGCCCAGCAGTGGGACGATGGCGCTTTTCAGGCCGATGAACCAGCTGGGTTGGAGAAAGGCGACAACGGCGAAGATCAACACCCAGTAGGCGAAGGTGTTGCCGACGAAGCGGCTCAAGGCGGCGAGTGCGCGCATGGGGAGGTCCTTGTTATTAGAGTGTTGGATAGGGCGATGCAATCCAATGTGGGAGCTGGCTTGCCTGCGATAGCGGTGTATCAGTCGGCACTACTCTGGCTGACACTCCGCCATCGCAGGCAAGCCAGCTCCCACACTGACCGTGCCCACAGTGGATCGGTGTTGTTTAGATGCCCTGTGGTGTCTCTTCGCCGCCCAGTGCTTCAACCAACGCAGGCAGGAAATCGCCGAAGGTCAGCATCATCAAGGTAAAGCTGGCATCCAGTTGGCCCAGGGCTTCATCACCACCGTCCTGTTCCGCCTGGTCTTGCAGCAGGTCTTCGAACTTCAGGCGCTTGACGGTCATTTTGTCGTCGAGCATGAAGGACAACTTGTCCTGCCACGCCAGGGACAGTTGGGTCACGACCTTGCCGGTGGTCAGGTGCAGTTGGATCTCTTCGCTGGTCAGGTCCTGGCGCTTGCAACGCACGATGCCGCCGTCTTCGTGGGTGTCGCGCAGTTCGCATTCGTCGAGGACGAAGAAGTCGTCGGCCGGTTTCTGGGTGGTGACCCAGTCGGTCATGATCGCAGTCGGGGCGGTTTTCACCGTCAGCGGGCGCACGGGCAGGGTGCCGATCACTTCGCGCAGGGTGGAGAGCAGGTCTTCGGCGCGCTTGGGGCTGGCCGAGTTGACCAGGATCAGGCCCTGTTTCGGCGCGATCGCAGCGAAGGTCGACGAGCGACGGATAAAGGCGCGGGGCAGGAAGGCCTGGATGATTTCATCCTTGATCTGGTCGCGCTCCTTCTTATAGACCTTGCGCATCTGCTCGGCTTCGATCTCTTCGACTTTCTCTTTAAGTGCATCACGCACCACGCTACCGGGAAGGATGCGTTCTTCCTTGCGGGCGGCGATCAGCAGGAAGTCGCCGCTGACGTGAACCAGGGGGGCATCTTCACCTTTACCGAAAGGTGCGACGAAACCGTAAGTGGTCAACTCCTGGCTTGCACAAGGGCGCGCCAGTTTGGTGGCCATGGCCGCTTCCAACGCCTCGGCATCAACAGGCAGATCTTGGGTCAGGCGATAGATAAGCAGGTTCTTGAACCACATGGGGTGAGTCTCTCCTCTATACAAAGGGGGGCATTATTCTCTTGATCACGCCGCAGGCCAACCCTGCCTAAGCCATTGGAAGGGCTGAAAAAAAAGATTTAAGAAAGTGCTTGCCAGACTTAAGGTCGCTCCGTAGAATGCGCGCCACACCGAAACGAAGGGTGATTAGCTCAGCTGGGAGAGCGTCTGCCTTACAAGCAGAATGTCGGCGGTTCGATCCC
>NZ_QODJ01000066.1:0-32928 GCF_009935965.1 Pseudomonas sp. L13 | reverse complement strand
TTGCGCTTTTCAAAAGTGAGCCGCCGTCAGGGCGGAACCCTAAGTGGCCGTTACCTAAATAACGGATATGTACCCGGCCCAACTGTGTTGACCGTCAGGCCGCCTTCGCGAGCAAGCCCGCTCCCACAGTTTGATCGCAGGGTGTCAGGTAGATAGATGTCGGCTGTCAGGCCGTCTTCGCAGGCAAGCCAGCTCCCACAGGTTGATTGCGTTCAGTCAGTGATATAGCGAACGCCTGGCTTGGCGCGCTCGTCCACCACCAATTCAAAAATATCCGGCCGGGCGTAATGCCCCACTACGTCGTAGTCGTAGCGGGCCCGCACCAGATCATCGGTATTGATCTGCGCCGTCAACAACCCCGCCTCGCCCACCAACGGCCCCGCCAGAATGTCGCCCATGGGCCCGACGATCACGCTGCCACCGGCAATCAACGGACGGTCCACCGGCCAGTTGGCGACCTCCACACCCAAGGCTTCAGGCGATGCCTGCACCTGGCAGGCGCTGACCACAAAGCAGCGCCCTTCATGGGCAATATGGCGCATGCTCACCTGCCACATCTCGCGCTCGTCCACGGTGGGCGCACACCACACCTGAACGCCCTTGGCGTACATCGCGGTACGCAGCAACGGCATCATGTTTTCCCAGCACACTGCGCCGCCGATACGCCCCACCGCGGTGTCGATCACCGGCAGTGTGGAGCCGTCGCCCTTGCCCCAGATCAGCCGCTCGGTGCCGGTCGGCATCAGTTTGCGGTGCTTGGCCACCAGGCCGTCCGACGGTTCGAAATACAACACAGTGCAGTACAGCGTGCTGCCACTGCGTTCGATCACGCCCAGCACCAGGCTGGCACCGGTACGCGCCGACAACCCGGCCAGCGCCTCGGTCTCTGGCCCCGGTACGTCGATGGCATTGGCAAAATACCGCGCAAAGGCTTCCCGGCCCTCGGGCAGGCGATAACCCAATTGGGTGCCAAAGCTTTCGCCCTTGGGATAGCCGCCCAGCAACGCCTCGGGCATGACCACCAAGTGCGCGCCACTGCGCTGGATTTGCTCCTCATAGGCCAGGATCTGCGCCAGGGTGTCAGCCTTGCCGCCAGGCAAGGCGCCGATTTGCAGGGCTGCGACAGTCGATACAGGCATCAGGCTCACTCCGATAGATAAGGGTTGCCCATTCTCCGGCCAGACACGATCATGAATAAAGCCCACCTCAGTGCTAAATGATATGAGCCAGATGAATATCGCCCAGGTTGACCTGAACCTGCTCAAAACCTTCGAAGCCCTGCACGACGAATCCAGTGCCAGCCGTGCGGCGCTGCGCCTGGGAGTGACGCAGTCGGCGATCAGCGCGGGCTTGCGGCGCTTGCGTGAGCTGTACGGCGACCCTTTGTTCGTGCGCACCGGCCGCGGCCTGGCGCCGACGTTGCGGGCCAATCAGTTGAAACCGGTGATCAGTGAGGCATTGGATCGCTGCCGCCAGAGCCTGGCGATGATCAGCCCGCAAAACCTGCACTACGAGGGGCGCTCGGTGGTGCTGGGGCTGTCGGATGACTTCGAGATTGCCTATGGCCGAAGCCTGATGGAGGCCATCGCACTGCGCCTGCCCAAGCTACGGGTGATCTTTCGCCAGACCTACAGCCAGATTGTCGCCGCCGCCCTGCTCGACCGCACGCTGGACCTGGCCATTACCGCCGGCGGTTTTACCGAGCGCAGGCTGAGCCGGCAGGTGCTGGGGGAAGGTGACTACCGTTGCCTGATAGACCCGCAAAGCCTGGCGCCGGGCCAGGAGGCCATCGACCTGCAGGGGTTTGTCACACGCGAGCATGTACTGGTGTCGTCAGGCGGGTTTATCGGCATTACCGATGAAGGCTTGGCGGCGCATGGGCTGCGCCGCCACGTGCGCGCGTCCACCAGCCACTTTGCCGCGCTGCCGTATCTGCTCAAAGGCAGCACCGCAGTGGCAACCATTCCCGGGCATGCGGCCCACGCCATTGCGCAAATGACCGGGCTGCGCGAGCTGCCCTGTCCGCTCGCGCTACCGCATTACCCGGTGGAGTTGGGCTGGCGCACCCAGGCTCAGTTGGACCCGCTGTTGCTCAAGGTGCGCGAGGCGATTGTGGCGTGCTTTACTTCGCCGCCGCCATCAGCTTGTTGACTTCACTGCGCACCATGTTGGAAAACTCCGGCGGCGACATGCCGTCGAGTTCGGCACGCACCCATTCGGCCCACTTGCCCTTGCGCTTGGCGCGCTCACCGAACAAGCGTGCGGCTTCGCCCTTGGCCTTGCCCAGGTTGGTTTGCCACAGGTCGTAGAGGCGCGACTTTTCATCTTCCAGCTCGGCGCGTTCGGCGAGGGTCTTGTTGGCGAGATTGAAGCTCATGTTGAATTACCTGCTGCACAAATAGGTGACATCTTACACTGTAGGCCCAACGTTCCCGATCCGGATTTTGCCACGGATGAGCGTGTGGGGAAAAAAACTGCAACTTTTGCCACCCCCCGACACTCCATTGTTCACTGCCACATCCACCTGCAAGGAGTCACTCAATGGCCCGCAAAACCGCCGCCCAAGCTGTCGAAGATCAAATCAAGGACCAAGCGTTCAGCGAACTGAGCGCGTTGATCGAAGAATCGGACAAACTGCTCAAAAGCAGCGCATCCCTGGTGGGCGAAGAAGGTGAAACCCTGCGCGAGCAGGTCGCCATCAAACTCAAGCAAGCCCTGGAATCGGTGTCCAACGTGCGTGAACGCAGCAAGCCGGTCGTGGATGCCACCGAGACTTACATCGGTGGCCACCCATGGCAGACGGTGGCCATTTCCGCAGGCTTTGGCCTGGTGGTCGGCCTGTTGCTGGGTCGCCGTAACTGATCCATGGCGTGGCAGCGGTGCACCGCTGCCACGCCATTGACTTCAACCCGCCAGTTCGCGCAACTGCTGCACAACCGTCAACTTCAACACAATCCCCTCCTCCAACGACTTCGCCCGTGCGCGATGGCGTCTATCCCCCGGCAACCGCCGCAGCCCCGCCGCATGCATCTGCCGCACCAGTTCCTGGCTGCGCTCGGCGAAGCTTTGCCCGGCAGTTTTGGCTGGATCAATCACAATCAGCAACTGGCCGGTCCAAGGTGTCCGAGCGCCAGGATGATTGGCCCAGTCGAACTCAAAGGAAAAATTGCCGCCGGTCAAGGCCGCCGCCAGCAGTTCGACCATCATCGACAACGCCGAGCCCTTGTGCCCACCGAACGGCAGTAACGCGCCGCCTTCAAGGATGGCCTTGGGGTCCTGGGTCGGCTGGCCCAGGCTGTCAACACCGGTGCCCAAGGGCACGCGCTCACCGTTGCGGGCAGCTATCTGCACATCGCCATGGGCAAGGGCGCTCGTGGCCAGGTCAAACACGATGGGGGGCCCATCGGCCCGGGGGGCGGCAAACGCAATCGGATTCGTGCCGAACAGCGGGCGATCGGCGCCGTGGGGCACCACGCACGTCATGCTATTGACCACGCTCAGGGCCACCAGTCCCTCCTCGGCAAAGGGCTCCACATCCGGCCACAGCGCGGCAAAGTGGTGGGAGTTACGAATAGCCAGCAAGGCGATCCCGGCGCTACGCGCCTTCTGCACCAAGAGGCTGCGCGCGGCCGCCAGTGCCGGCTGGGCAAAGCCGTTATCGGCGTCCACACGTAAAAAACCCGAGGCCACGTCCTCAACCACCGGCACCGCCTTGCCGTTTACCCAGCCGCTGTTGAGGGTGGACACGTAGCCGGGCATACGGAATACCCCATGGCTGTGGGCGCCGTCGCGTTCGGCGCTGGCACAGTTATGTGCGAGCACGCCTGCCACTTCGGGCGACGTGCCGTGCCTGACAAAAACCTGTTGCAGCAACGCCACAAGCTCGTTGAAGTCGATAGAAGTTAAAGCGGTCGGAGACTGCGCAGACATTTGAAGCTCCGTTTTTATGATTGGAAGGGGCATCGAATGAAGATCCAGAACCTGGATTAAACACCACGCCCGACGCCTGCTGTCAACTTGCGCCGGGGCTCATTATTTACCCCCCGCCCGCACATGCCTGTTCTTAACCTGTGAGGCCCTATGCACAATGGACACAGGCCATGGCTCGCTTGACCCCTCCGTATTTTTTCGACGAATTCCTGCTGCCCGTGTCCCGTACACACCCCTCGCAGCGTGAACGGGCGCTGGGGCTGACCGTTAAAGATCTGGATTGGCTGCATACCCTGTATTACGCCACCGATGCCGCGCGGCAAAACCCCACGCTGCAGACCTATCCCATGCGCGTCGAAAAACTGTTGATCAACGTGCCGGACCAACCCGCAATCGCACTCGCCGGCGCCTTTGTGGTTAGCCCCACTCCGGATGATGGCAAGGCCCTGCTTTACACCCCCTATGGTGGCATCCAGGTGTTTGATGACCATGCCGCGCTGATCGCAGATGTCAGCGAGCAATTGGCCGACTCGGCGCAGCGCGTGGCGCTGATGAGCTTCCTGTCCATTGCCCAGCGCAATGCCCTGCCCGTCGATACCGAGCTGACGCTGTCCACCACGGCCGTTTTGGGCGCCGTCATGGAAGACCAGGAACAGACGCTCCAGGCATGCCAACAAGCTAATGTGAAAATGATGTTCGAACACCTGCAAAAGATCCCCACCCTGGCCGCCATGCTCGACACTTTATTGGGCATCATGGCGCGCCCGTACTTCCCGGGGTTGGACCAACGCGACACACAGGTGAACTGCCTGCATGGCCACATACCGGGTAAACGACGCAGGATCGACTCCCTGTCCTTGAGCGAAGCGCTTCTGCAGTTCTACGTGAAACATGCCTGGCCCAAGGATCAGACCCGCCAATTCAGTAACCCGAAGCACCTGACGACGGCCTTTACCCAAGCGCAACGCAAAGACGATCAACATGCCTGGGAAACGCTGATCGAACAGACCTCCAGCATTCTGTCCAAGCTGATGGACAGCCTGTTACAGACCTACTGGAACGAGGACATCGACAGCGGCACTTCACGCCTGCAGCTTTTCACCCAGATCATGGCGGACACCTTTCGCGTCGATGTATTGCTCAAGCGCCAGGGCCAAATCATCAGCGCCGATGAAAGCCACGCGTTGCAGGCGTTATTTCTTGCCGACCAAACCGCGCGCAACGCCTACGCCAAACCGATCAGTGTGGAAAAAGTGCGCATCTACACGCCTTACCAACACTATGTTGAACTGGCCAGCACCTTGATGATCAGCCAGACCCACGCTTATCTGTATACGCAATCGCGCGGCTTGCAAGTACTTGAGGACATGAACGACCTCAAAGACACATTGCTGAGCATGCTCAAGGCCGCAGGGCACGAAGATGAGTTGCTCAACTTCCTGTCCCTGGATGAGCGCAACACCTTCATTGGCCTGGGCCAGCTCAACATCGCCGCCCGGCCGATCGCGGGCCATGTGTTTACAGAAATGGTCAACGACATTGCCGCCAAGCAAATCAGCAATATGAATCACACCCTGGAGCTGTATCGGCGCAACGATGGCCAGCTGGACCTGGACGCCCTGCTCGATTACGCCCTGGATATCCGTGCAATGCTCGATCATCGCCTGGCGGCACTGGAGACTGCCGGGCGCTGGACGGTGCACCCGGTCACCAGCGGTAATGGCCGGCCTTCGACGGTGCGGGCCGAGCACGCCAAAGTCCATCGTCAGCGCTTGGAGGCGGCACACGCCGCGCTGATCCTTGAGCGCAGCGCGCACCCACGGTTACGCCAAATGGTTGCCCTCGCCCTGGACGCCGAGCTGCAGAAACGACAACTGCCTTCCCACTCGCAGGACGTCTTTATCAACACCTACGACAGCCCTGCCCAGGAACGCGAAGAGCGCCTGCCGGTGACGTCGCAGAGCATGGTTGAGCACTTCATCGAACGGTTGAGCAATGACGCAGGCCCCGTTGCGTCATCCTCAAGCACCTGGTTTTACCAACCGCGCGACCAAGGCGCCGCCCTCAAGTTGAACAGCCTGAACCTGAGGCTTTTCAACGAAGTTATCGAGGCGGTATTGAAAGTATTCGCCCACCACCAAATGCATGATCTGCCCCGTTTGTTTCTCGGCAACAGCCGCGACACACATATCCACGCAATGCTGATGGGCCTGCGTAGTGAAGCCCAATTACGCCTATTGGGTAACACGCTGTCGAGTCACAGCCAGGCCATTTTAGACACCGTGCTGCGGCCCGACAGCCTGGTGCGTTTGACGCGCCATGGCCTCAACGGTTTTCTGCCGGATGCCTACGCACTGAGACTGAACTGGGGAACGCCAGAAAAGAGCCATGTCCTTGCCAACCTGTTCGTCTTGACCGAGCGTGGCGGCATCGACCCTCTACGCTCTGGCAATGTTGTGCTGTGGACCCCTGGACGCGGCTATGAGGGGTTTGCCTCGATCCAAGCCTTGCGCGAAGAGCTGACACAACGTGTCGATCACCCGATAAAGCGCTTGCCCCTATTGGAAAACCTGCCGATCTCCTTGCGCGAGCCCCATCAAGTCTATCGGTTGGGCGCCCTGCAACGCATCGACGATAACCTGCTGGAAAACCGTGTGCAAAGCTACAATGACTACGTCATTGACGGCGTTGATCACCTGCTGACCATGAAGCTTGGCGCCCGTGCTCTGCAAGACCGTCTGGATACCGTTATCGAGCAGGCCGCACCGACCAACCTGGCACGGGCCAGGGCGGTGGCGAATGCCTTGATCAACCAGCAGGCCCTACCCGCCTGGTTGGGACTGGCCCCGGCCCAGGACCTGCTTCATCAGGCGCAACTGCTTGAGCAATACCACAACAACGCCCCAGACGAAGAAGATTACCTGCACGGCATCTCCCCGTTGCGCGAGCACACGCACGCGGCGCTGGTGAAGCTGCTCAAGGCACGCTTCCCCAAGCAGGACCTCAACCCCGATGACATTCTGATCCCCGCCTACCCGGCCCTCGACGTCCATGATGACAGCCTGACCGATTTCGCCATGCGTCACTGGCCGACCCTGGACAGCGAAACTATCCGCCCACGCTCGCGAACCGCCACCGCCCTGCCGTCCACGCTGGACGCTAGCGCCGTGATCCAACTGGTGCGTCAGTTGGACCTGAAAACGGCCTACCAGACCTTGTTGCAAAGCCACCTGAACGACCAAACCGAAAACGCGCGCAAACGTCGGCGCCTGTTTTGTCAGCAATTGCCGTGGCAACTGTTGCAGTACGCCCATGAGCAGCGGTTACAGGAACGTCTGTCAGCACAGGCCTTGAGCCTGCTCCAGCAGGTCTTCGACATGCCCGACGCGTTGGCGCGTGCAACGCTGGCCGGTGCGTCGGCCCGGGTTCGCCCGCTGGAGTTGGTCGCCACCGAAGGTGCCAAGGCCGTCAAAGCCTTGGGCATGTACTTGATCAGCCCTCAAACCAGTGGCGCCGGCCCGGTGGTGCTGTACGCGCCTTATAGTGAAAACCACGTTCTCAAGGAATATGCCAACGAACAAGCGCTGCTGGATGAGCTGGACAGGCCCGGCGAACTCCAGGACTGGGCCCTGATGCACCTGGACGATGCCCATCAGGCCACCTACCGCAACCTGCTGCAAAATCAGCGTTATCGCCGCTCCGACATCCGCCTTGCTTCGTCCACGGTCACCGGCAACATGCTTGACTACTTGTTCAACGACAACACCTTGATCCTGCTGAAGATGCTGGGCTGTCAATTCGAGGCAGGCGCCAAGTGGCTCTGGGACAAAGTGACGCAGCTGTTCGGCAAGGAGATACCCACGGCCATCACCTTCATGGCTGGCAAACTGGCGTATCCGCTGGTGGTCTGGCGCAGCTACAAGCTGTTCAAACGTTCTGCCGAAGCGCTGCAACTGCATCAATGGAAAGCGGCCCTCAAGGATTTCATTCGCGGCGTGGCCCAGATGGCGGTCTTGCGTGGCGAGCTTGAGGGCAGCGAAAGCTCGCCCCCCACCGAACAGGAGGTCAGCGAGGGCGACCTGTCGGATGCAACCCTGCCCAGCGCCACGACCCTGGCGACGCTGCGTATCACCGATGCCTCGCGCACGCACTTGCAGCCCTTTGAGGTGCACGATGTTGCCCTCAAGGACCTCAAAAAACACACCACCCACCCTGTTTATACCGACACGAAAACCCTGAAGAACTATGTGCCTCTGGCCGGGAAGGTGTATTCAGTCAAAAAAGCCGCACAACACTGGCGCCTGGCCAAGGATGCGCAAGCAGGCCCTAGTGTCGGGCGTAACTCAAAGGGTGAATGGGTACTGGACCTCAGTGGGCACAACCCGCGCTTGGGCAAAACCCTGTCACGCATCAGCGCACGAGACAATGAGCGCGAGGCCATTAACATTGAAGCCCAGGGCATCAGGGACATCGCCGCACTCTCGAGTTGGAAAGCACAAGTCATCAACGAAGCGTTGAATGTCGCGACTTATTACACCGTCAATTGCAAACGCAACGTCGCGCACTTCTCAAGGCTGCTAGACCCCAACAGTCGAGTGGGCCTGTTTTTAGGCCAGTTGTTCGGCGTCATCAACATGAGCGCAGACCAAGTGCAAAGAATCGAGAAAATACTCGATGGGCTACTGGATGAGTTAAGTGACCCGACGTTGACGGGCCCCGATTCCATACGTTTCGTCAGCGGAACCAGCCGCCAGAATCCAGAAAACTGCTATGCGTTCGTGATTCCCGCCGACAGGGAACGCAAGTTGTACCTGCTCAATCGGTTCTTTGATCCGAAGATGGATGTCTACCAGAACCGCTTGAAGTCCCCCTTCGACCTATCAGCTCACGCCAGGGCCAGCATCCTGATCCACGAAATAACCCATCTGAAATTCAAGACCGAAGACATTGCCTACCTCGACAGCATGCGACCTTTCCCCGACCTGATTAATACCGCCAGGCCTGGCGCACAGGCGCTGAAGACCACCTTGGACGATTTGCGCAGCACAGCACTGTCCACCTTGACGCCCGCGACGATGCTGTTCAAGACGTGGGATGATTTCACGGGCAGTTGGGAGGATTACGGGACCGACACTGATACCCAGCACATCAAGCGAAAAGTTCTCGGCCTCACAGGGGCCAAGAACCTTAACGACGCCCGACAAGTGTTCATGAGCAACGCCGACAAGCGCATTGACACCATCCTGGCCAATGCCGACTCGGTGACGTTCCTGATTACTCACTTGGGGCGTGAGCTGGATACGGGAGCCTGAGCAGGCTCCCGCGCGATGGGTCAGTCTTTCTGGTCACGCAGGACATTGCCGGAGGCGCCGTCGATCCGTGCTTCATACACGGTACCGTCGGATTTACGCCCTTTGACTTCCCAGTAACCGTTATCGTCAGCCTCGGCCGCGTACACCTCGATGTACCCCGCCTTGGTTTTCGCAACCTCAATGGCCTTCTCGATGGTGATCCAGCCAGCCCCCGGTTTATCAGCCAAGGCCGCGCCGGCGCTAAGCAGCGCAGTGGTTGCACACAGGGCGACTAAGGTTTTCTTCAACATATTCGTACTCCATTGTGGGAATGCCGGACACTCGTCCTGAAATTTTAGGTACCACCAAATAAGAATAAGTTCCAATTGATGTGCAATCGCCATGATGGCGGTTCTCGCCGTCCACGTTGGGAGGTTAGAATGTGGGAAATCAGGATGAGTTAATGAGCGAAAAGCCCCTTTCAGAAACCGAATATGACGCCATCACCGACGCCGCCGCGCATTGGTGCATGCGCCTGCATGCTGCAGATTGCACAGCGGGCGAACGTCAGGCTTTTACCCAGTGGCACGATGCCCATCCGCTGCACGCCTTCGAATATGCGGCCATGCTTGAGATCTGGGACGTGGCCGATCATCTGCCTCGCGAAAAGCCTGACGCTGTGGTGGTGCCCCTCAAGAAGCCGCGCAACCGCCTGCGTACCTACGCGGTAGCCGCAGCGGTGTGCCTGGCGGCGTTGCCGCTTGCCGCCTTCACCGGCTGGGAAGCGGGCTGGTTGCCCAGCTCTTATGAACGCTTCGAAGCCGCCAATGGCTTGAAAAAAGTCACCTTGGGCGATGGCAGCCAAGTGGAGTTGAACCTGGGTACCGAGTTGGTCTACAGCCATTACAAGGACCAGCGCCGGGTCACCCTGAAAAAGGGCGAAGCGTTCTTCAAGGTCGCCCACGACCGCGACCACCCGTTTATCGTGCGAGCCGGCACAGGCCAGGTGCGAGTGACCGGCACGCAGTTCAATGTCTGGGAATATGAAGATCAGGTGCGGGTGATGTTACTGGAAGGCTCGGTGCAGATTTCCAGCGACGGCGAACACGCCAGTGTGCCGCTGAGCCCAGGCATGCAAGCCAGTTTCCGCCAGGGTGACGCCAGCCCGAAGGTCGCCGCTATCAATCCCGACGACACCGCGCTCACATGGCGCGAGGGTAAACTGGTGCTCGACAACCTGACCCTCACGGACGCCTTGCCCCTGATCAACCGCTACCTGAAAAAGCCTGTGATGCTCGCGGACGCCAGTACCGGTGCGATTCGCATCGGCGGTATCTACAACGTCAACGAGGTCAACAGCCTCGTGCCCTCCCTGCCCAAGGTGTTGCCGGTCTACCTGACCCAAAACCAGGACGGCAACCCGGTGCTCAATTCCATTCCGCGTAAAACCCCCAAGGGCTGAGCCCGCTCGCACGAACGGGTACGTTTGGGCCGCGAGTGTCCATTTTTGAAACACTGCCCTCGCCTGCATCGCACGCCGTGTGCGGATTCATGGTTCTGTCACAGGCCGTGTTACATCGCTGAGACAGCGTGAGGCGAGCATGGGCCTATCTCACGCTTTGCGGACTGTTTCAAACCTGAAACAGGGCTGCCATCACTTTGCCTTGTGTTAATCCCAAGTCCTTGAATAACCACATCTAATAGAAAGCGGCACGCCTTCTGCTCCTTCCCTGATAACGCTGTTTAGGGTCAGCGTGAAGAATAAGGACTGCCGCCGTGAACACACTCACACACGCCTCGTCGATAAACATACTGCTGATCAGCTGCGTGCTCAGTGCAGGTGTCAGCCTGACGAGCCAGGCGGGTGACGGCGTGATCGTGACCGGGCGCACCGTGCAGGGCCATATGTATGGGCGTACCTCGCTGCCCGACCCCTACCCCAACACTGCCAATGCCAACCCCAGCAAAGAGATCAACAACGCCCTGACCGGCGAACTCAGCGACAGGGACATTGGCGGCATCAGCAGTGGCTCCAGCCTCGCACGCTCCCTGCAGCAAGGCGGCAATTTGTCGGGCCTGGGCGCCACCCAAAACAGCATGTCCACCCTCGGCGCTGGCGCAGCGGCCGGCCATGGTGCGGGCAGCGGCAGCAGCATGGGCGGGCAGATCAGCGACTCGATCCAGCGTGGCATGGCGCCGCTCAACAACCTCGGCAGCATGATGGGGGGCAAGTGATGAAGCGCGCCCTGTTGATAGTCGCCCTGCTGGGCAGCGCCTCGGCCATGGCCGACAACACCGCCGTGATCAACAACAGCGGCCAGCAGTACGACGGTGTGCTGTCGATCAACCAGGCCGCCGGCAACCAGCAACAAATGTCCAACAGCCGCGCCATCGCGCTCGGTGGCCAGGCCACCAACGTCGACATTCAGCGCGTCGACGGCAAGGTCGACCCGTCCCTGAACGCCAAGGCAGCGATCCAGGGCAACTCATTCAGCAGTGGCAACGGTGTGCTGGGCATCAACCAGGCGGCCGGGGCCAATAACCAATCCATCAACGCTGTGCGGATCAGCCTCAACCCTGGCCCGCAGAGCATCGATGACAGCGTCCTGTTGCAACAGAACACGACGACGCTGGCAACCGACTCAGGGCTCACCCCCACCACTGGCAGCCGCCAGGTCGTGACCAGCGACCAGGCCTTCACCGGCAGCCGAGGAGTGACGCAGGTGACCCAGAGTGCCGGGGTGGGGAACCGAGTGGCTAACACCCTGGGCATCACTATCAAGTAACCGCTTGGTAGACGTTCGTTAGACCGTACCAACACTTAACCAACTAATTAGAAGCAAGGAGAAACACCATGAAACCTCAAATGGCTCTCAAACCAATGGTTTTCGCTCTCGCCGCACTCATGGCTGCCGCCGCTCAAGCGGGTGGTTGGCACCCTGCGCCTCAACCAACAGGCGTGATTGCCGCTGTGGTAACCGATGTACAAAACAGCGCAGGCAATAAGTTCGATGACACCAAAACCGAAAACAATTCGTCTGCCGACAACTCGGTAAACGGCAACAGCGGTAACGTTGGAGTCAACGTGCAGTCAGGCAGCGGTAACCAGGCCGACAACTCTGCTGCCATCTCCAGCGCCAAAGGCGACGCAGCCACCGTATTCGGCGTAGTCGATGTGAATCAAAACAGCGGGCTGAACAACTTCGTCAACAAAGGCACGCAAAACAACTCCTCCTTGGATAACGCCGTCAACGGTAACTCGGGCAACGTGGGTTACAACGGCCAGTCCGGCCAAGGCAACCAGGGTAAAAACAACCTGGCTATCGTGACCGCAGATGGCAAAAACATCGCAGCGGCGGCCAACACCGAGCAAAACTCGCTCGCCAACAACTTCCTCAACGCCGCCGCTACCAGCCACGGTTATGGCTATGGTGGCAAACCTCAATACGTGTCCAACAACGCAAGCCTCGACAACTCGGTTAACCACAACTCCGGCAACGTGGGTGTGAACCTGCAATCCGGCTCTGGTAACCAAGGCAGCAACAGCCTGTCGATCGGTCAAGGTTGCACCGTCTGCGCCAGCGGCGTGCGCTTCTGATCCAACGGGGCCTTGGCGACAAGGCCCTTTTTTATTCCAGTGTCCAACAGGTCATTCGATCATGCGTATCGCGACCCTCACCCTCCTGATGTTGCTCACCGGCACAACCTGGGCAGGCACCATGGCGATTTCTGCCATGCCCGGTGGTGCGGTGATTTTCAAGAAGGTCGAGAGCATTCGCGAGCGCCGGTTCGCCAACCTGGTGGAACAGAAAACCGATTTCAGCTGCGGTGCCGCGGCACTCGCCACCATCCTGCGCCAGGCCTATTGGTTGGACGTCGACGAAGCACACATCATCAAAGGCATGCTGGTCACCGCCGACCAGGACCTGGTACGAACCCAGGGCTTTTCCATGCTGGACATGAAGCGCTACCTCGAAAGCATCGGCATGCGCGCCCGGGGCTACAAGATCGCGCCCGAGACCCTGCTGACCGTGAAAATCCCCGTGGTGGTACTGCTGGAAATCCGCGGCTACAAGCACTTCGTGGTGTTGCAACGGGCCGACAAGGACTGGGTGTATATCGGCGACCCCGTATTGGGCCACAAGCGCTATTCCCATGACGATTTCGTCAAAGGCTGGAATGGCATTGTCTTCGCCGTACTGGGCGAGGGTTACGACAAGGCCAACGTCTTGCTCGACCCGCCCCTGCCGCTGACCGCCAAGAGCCAGATGAATGAGTTCCGGCCCGTGGGCGATGCCGAGCTGATGGATTTCGGTTTTATCCAGAGCGACTTCTTCTAGAAGCGCAATAAGGGGCAGGACGCCCCAGGAGCAGCAGATGAACACTTCCCGTTGGCTGACGGTCTTGTGTCTGGCCGCCTCAATGCCTGCTTATGCGTCCTCGGGGTTCAAGCCCATCGAACTCAAGGACGCCGAAATGGCCGAGCTGCGTGGCCGTTACGTGATGCCGGGGCGCATCATCAGCTTTGGCATTGTCATGAGCAGCACCTGGACCAATGCCGAAGGTAGCAACATTACCGGCACGGCCAACATGCAGATCGACAAAACCACCATTACGCCACAGTTCTATGTGCAAACCACCGGCTCGACCGGTACCGGTACCCCTCCCAACACGGGCACCGGCAATGTGGTCGGGGGTGCCGGCCTCGGCAGCGGCCAGGGCGTGACCCAAAGTGTACGCACCGCCGGCGATGGCAACGCCGCCTACAACAATGTGGGCATCAACGTCGAGAATGGGGTTACCCCCGCCAATAACCTGCAGTCCGGCCAGGTGCTGGTGGCGGGCGGCACAGTGACCGGCGACAGCGCCGCGGGCCGTGTCAGCGTTTCGGCCAACAATGCCGGCGTGCAGATGGCCATCCAGGCCAATCACAACCAGGGCAACAGCCTGCAACAGATCGGCGGGGGGAACGTGCTGCAGGGCACGGTTTTGACCGGCGATAGCAACCTTGTCAGAAACATCACCCAGATCAATGTCGTGATGAACAATAACGGGCTGAACAACGCCGCGCTGAACTGCAACCTGGACCAACTTAAAGGCCTACGCACGCTCGGTTATTGAACTACGCTGACCCTCGACACTTACGCATTAGAAAAGGACGGCTTATTTCATGCATCGATCGTTATCGCTTCGTGCGGTGGTTTGTTTGAGTACGCTCTTGCCCGCATCCGTGCTGTATGCCGCGCCAGACGCTGACATCGAAACCCTGAAGAAGGAACTGTTGGAACTCAAGCAACGTTACGACGTGCAGCAAAAAGCCCTGGCCGTGCTGGAGCAACGTGTGCGCCAGGTCGAGGATCAACCGGCAACGCCTGCCCCCAGGCGCCTGGCTAAATCACCTGCCGACTTCAAGAACGGCGCTAACACTGTCGCTGCCAGCGGTACGGGCGCAGCCGCAGCGTCCGGTGGCGCTGGCGGGGGTGGCAGCTCCTACGGCCAGGCCCTCAAGGACGACTCGGCCCCTGCGCAAAGTGTGAGCAACCTGTACAACGAAGCCAGCGGCTTTTTCGGCAATGGCAAGTTCAGTGTGGAAACCGGCATCACTTATGCCCGTTATGACGCGCGCCAATTGACCCTCAATGGTTTCCTGGCGCTGGACTCGATCTTTCTGGGCAACATCAACCTGGACCGGATCAAGTCCGACAGCTGGACCCTGGACCTCACCGGGCGCTACAACGTCGACAACCGCTGGCAGTTCGACCTGAACGTGCCGGTGGTGTACCGCGAGTCCACCTACCAGTCGGGCGGCGCCGGCAACGACGCCACCGCCACCTCCGAAGGTTCCGTGACCCGCGACCCGACCATCGGTGATGTCAACTTTGGCGTGGCCTACAAGTTCCTCGACGAAACCTCGACCTTGCCGGATGCGGTGGTATCCGTGCGCGTCAAGGCACCGACGGGCAAGGAGCCTTTCGGTATCAAACTGGTCAAGCAACCGAACAACGACAATCTCTACGTGCCCGAAAGCCTGCCGACGGGCAACGGGGTCTGGTCGGTTACGCCGGGCATTTCCCTGGTCAAGACCTTCGACCCGGCGGTGCTGTTCGGTTCGTTGTCGTACACCCACAACTTTGAAGACTCTTTCGATGACATCAGCAGTCAAGTCAATCAGAAGGTGGGAGGCAAGGTGCGTCTGGGCGACAGCTTCCAGTTCGGGGTCGGCGTAGCGTTTGCCTTGAACGAGAAGATGAGCATGTCGTTTTCGGTTTCCGACCTGGTGCAACGCAAGAGCAAGCTCAAGCCGGATGGCGGCGACTGGCAGTCGGTGGTGTCCAGCGATGCCAATGCCGGTTATTTCAACGTGGGCATGACGATCGCCGCTTCGGATAACCTCACCATCGTGCCGAACCTGGCGATTGGGATGACCGATGATGCGCCGGACTTCACGTTCAGCCTGAAATTCCCGTATTACTTCTGATCGAGAGGCGAACGCAAAAAAATGTAGGAGCGAGCTTGCTCGCGAAAAACTCATAGGCGCCGCGTTCATTCAGGAAACACGCGTTATCGTTGACGTTTTTCGCGAGCAAGCTCGCTCCTACAGAGGGCCTTGGTGCACTCTGCGCCCTAGCGGATCTGGTGTTTGTGCAGCAACCGGTAGAATGTCGGCCGGGAAATCCCCAGCACGCGGGCGGCGACACTGAGGTTGTCGCTGTGCCGGTTGAGCACATCGCACAGCGCCTGGCGTTCGGCGCGGTGTTTGTAATCTTCCAATGTCGCCATCGGTGCCGAAATGACTTGCTGGCCTTGCAGCCCCAGGTCAACCGCTTCGATCTGCCGCCCTTCGGCCAGCACCAGTCCTCGGCGCACGCGGTTGGCCAGTTCCCGCACATTGCCCGGCCACGGGTGTTGCCCCATCGCCACCAACGCCTCTTCGCTGAAACTGCGCGGGCGCCGCCCGGTTTCCTGACTGTAAAAGCGTGAAAAGTGGTTAGCCAGCATCGCCACGTCGCCATGGCGTTCACGCAACGGCGCGGTGACCACTTGCAGCACATTCAGGCGGTAATACAGGTCTTCGCGAAAGGCGCCCTTCTCTACCGCCGCCTCCAGGTTGACGTGGGTGGCAGCCAACACGCGTACATCCACCGGGATCGGCTGGCTGCCGCCGACGCGTTCGATGTGCTTTTCCTGAAGAAAGCGCAACAAGTTGGCTTGCAGCTCCATCGGCAGATCGCCAATTTCATCGAGGAACAGGGTGCCGCCGTTGGCCGCTTCAATGCGCCCGATTTTGCGCTGATGAGCGCCGGTGAACGCGCCTTTTTCGTGGCCGAACAGCTCGGACTGGATCAGGTGTTCAGGGATAGCCCCGCAATTGATCGCGACAAATGGCTTGGCGTGCCGCTGGGATTGGCGGTGCAAGGTCTTGGCCACCAGCTCTTTGCCCGTGCCGCTGTCACCGCGGATCAACACCGGGGATTCCGTCGGCGCCAGCTTGGACAACAACTTGCGCAACTCACGAATGGGGCGGCTCTCGCCCAGCAATTCGTGGGGCTCATCCACCGGCACGTAGCCCTTGCCACGCAGGCGCGCCATGCCGAACGCACGGCCCAGGGTCACCTGCACCCGGGACACATCGAAGGGCAAGGTGTGGAAGTCGAAGAACCATTCGCAAACAAAATCGCCGACGTTCTGCAAACGCAGTACATCCTGGCTGAGCACAGCGATCCACTCGGTGCCGCTGCGGCCAATCAACTCCTTGACCGCCTCGGGACGCTCCAAGTGATCACGCTGCAAACGCAGCAGGCCCACATCGCAGGAGCGCTCACCCACCGCCTCCAGGGCACAGCTGTCCACTTCCCAGCCGGCGGTGCGTAAACCAGGCAATAGCCCGTGGCAGTCGTCACAGGGGTCGACCACCAGTAAGCGGCGTTGAGGGGGCGTCGCAATCATGACTATTCCTTGGCGCCAAGATTGTTAAAGTTATTTAGAAACAACAGTTTGTGGCGACTGCTGATAACCCTAGCAAGATCTTGACGCTGACCTTGTACCATTTCGCTATAAGTGTGGGCAAAAAGCCATGCCTGTTTCGTAGCGCGCCAGAAGTTGCTCGCCAGTGAAAGGCTTATTGCGCTTTCAAAACAGCCGCTTACATGACGTCAATCAGGGAAAGTTAAAATTTCTTGCCCTAGCATGTGACCCGCACCCCACCATCGTGCATCAGTACAAGTAACCCACCGCACGGTCAGCCCAACCGCCGGTACTCACTTGAATGGGCATACAGAGAGAAGACCCGAATGAACGCTCCGCTGCGCATCAACGAAGCTCTTTTGATTGCAGACCGTGCTTTCCAGCCCTTTCAGTGCGTGGCCTGGCACGATGGCGTTGGCGCCCTCAGCCTGAGCGTCATCGACCGTACCAACACCCGCATCGGCAGCAAACAGTTGTCCTCTACTGCCTATACCGACCCGGCCCAACTTGAAAACCTATTGTTGCAGGCCCGCGCCGAACTCGATAAAGAGGGTCACCAGTTGCAGTCCTGGGCAATGCCGAAGTAATGCAATGCGGCAACTTCCAGCCAACGCCAAACATCGGCTGGAAGTTGCGCACTAAAACGTCAGTTACTTAGCGTGCCGCGAGAATAAACCGTTCGAACGCCTCGGCAGCGCCGTCCTCGACATTACTGCCGGTGACCACATTGGCCTGGCGCTTGACGGTTTCTTCGGCCTGGCCCATGGCAATCGACAACCCCGCCACATGAAACATCGCCGGGTCATTGCCACCGTCGCCAATCGCGGCCGTTTGCGCAAGCGGCACGCCCAGGTGCTCGGCCAGGGTTTTCAAGGCTTCGCCTTTATTGGCCAGCATCGCGGTTACGTCCAGGTACACCGGTTGCGAACGCGACACCTGGGCCAACCCTTGCACTTTGGGCTGCAATTGCGCTTCAAGCTCCACCAACAATTGGGTGTTGTTGCTGGCGGCGACGATCTTGTCGACACGGTCCAGGTACGGCTCGAAACTCTCCACCACCACCGGTCCATAGCCCAAGCCATCGGCTTCGCGCTGCACCATGGGCCCGGGCGGATCACGGCGCAGCCAGTCACCATCGGCAAACACCCAGACTTCCACGTCCGACTCGGCCGAAAACAGCGCCAGGGTAATCAGTGCCGCTTCCGCCGGCAGATGGTGGGCAACCAGGATGCTGCCATCCGGGTTGACCAACGTACCGCCATTGAAGCCCGCCACCGGCACATCAATGCCGAACGTTTCGATCAAATGCCGCATGGCCTTGGGCGGACGCCCGCTGGCCAGGCTGAAAAGCACCCCGGCCTCGCGCATGGCGCGGATGGCATCGGCGGTGCGTTGGCTGAGGCTGTGGTCGGGATGCAATAGCGTCCCGTCCACATCACTGAGGACAAACCGGATGGGTTGAATCGTCGCGTCACTCATCCGAGGCTATGCCAGGCGCGGCCATCGCGGGCCAGCAAGGCATCGGCCGCCGCCGGGCCATCTTCACCGGCCTTGTAGGCCTGGATACCGTCATCTTGCTTCCACGCATCCAGGAACGGCTGCACCGCACGCCAGCCGTTCTCGATGTTGTCGGCACGCTGGAACAAGGTCTGGTCGCCGGTCATGCAGTCGTAGATCAGGGTTTCGTAACCCGTCGACGGCTGCATTTCGAAGAAGTCCTTGTAGTCAAAGCCCAATTCGATATTGGCCATCTCCAGGGTCGGCCCAGGCTGCTTGGCCAACAGGTCGAACCACATACCTTCGTTCGGCTGGATCTGGATCTTCAGGTAAGTGGGCTTGAGCTCGTCGACTTCGGTATCGCGAAATTGCGCATAAGGCGCCTGCTTGAAGCAGATCACGATCTCGGTGTCGCGAATGCTCATGCGCTTGCCGGTACGCAAGTAAAACGGCACACCGACCCAACGCCAGTTATCAATCATCACTTTGAGCGCGACGAACGTCTCGGTGCTGCTGTCCGGCGCGACGTTGGCTTCTTCGCGATAGCCGGGCAATGGCTTGCCGGCGATTTCGCCAGCGGTGTATTGGCCGCGCACGGAGTTGGCCCGCGCATCTTCCAGCGACCAGGGGCGGATCGCACCCACCACTTTGGCCTTCTCACCCCGCACCGCATCGGCGCCAAAGGCGGCCGGCGGCTCCATGGCCACCATCGCCAGCAACTGGAACAGGTGGTTGGGCACCATGTCCCGCAGCGTGCCGGTCTTCTCGAAGAAGTTGCCCCGGGTTTCCACGCCGACGGTTTCAGCGGCGGTAATTTGTACGTGATCGATGTAGTGGTTGTTCCAGAACGCTTCGAACAGCACGTTGGAGAAACGGCTGACCAGGATGTTCTGCACCGTCTCCTTGCCCAGGTAATGGTCGATGCGGTAGATCTGCTTCTCGCTCATCACCTTGAGCAGGCAGGCGTTGAGCGCCTCGGCGGTGGCCAGGTCGGAGCCGAACGGCTTCTCGATGACCACGCGGCGAAAGCCATCGTCGGTTTCATTCAACAAGCCGGCACTGCCCAGGCGCTGCACCACTTCACTGAAGAAGCGCGGTGCAGTGGCGAGATAGAACACCGCATTACCGGTGCCGCTGTCAGCGATCTTGCTGGCGATATCGGCATAGGTACTGTCGTCGAGGAAATCCCCCTCGACGTAGCTGATGCCCTTGGCCAATTGCGCCCACAACGCAGGGTCGAGGGCGTTTTCGGCATTGCCCCGTACCTTGCTGGAGGCTTCGGTACGAATGAAGTCCTCCAGTTTCTTGGCAAAGTCCGCATCGCTGATGGCGTTGTGATCAACGCCGACAATACGCAGACCATCGCCCAGCAACCCGTCGCGGCTCAGGTTGTACAGCGCCGGCATGAGCAGGCGCTTGACCAGGTCGCCATGGGCGCCAAACAGAAACAACGTCGTGGGTGGAGCAGGTTCGGCCTTGGGTTTCTTGCCGTTGGCGGTCATTTTTTGGAAGTCTCCACATGGCCACCAAAGCCGAAGCGCATGGCAGACAGCATTTTGTCACCGTAGGTGCTCTGCTGGCGGGAACGGAAACGCGCGAACAGCGAGGTCGACAACACTGGAACCGGCACCGCCTGCTCCATGGCTGCTTCGATGGTCCAACGGCCTTCACCGCTGTCGGCCACGGAGCCTGAGTAGCCGTCCAGTTTCGGGTCGGTGGCCAGGGCGTCGGCGGTCAGGTCCAGCAGCCAGGACGACACTACGCTGCCACGACGCCAAACTTCGGCGATGTCGCCAACGTTTAGGTCAAAGCGCTGGTCTTCTGGCAGGTTCTCCGAGTTCTTGGTCTTGAGGATGTCAAAACCTTCGGCAAACGCCTGCATCATCCCGTACTCGATGCCGTTGTGGATCATCTTGACGAAGTGCCCCGAACCCGCTGGGCCTGCGTGGATGTAACCCTGCTCGGCACGTGGGTCGGCGGAGGCCGAACGGTCTTTGGTGCGGGGGATGTTACCCAGGCCCGGCGCCAGGCTTTTGAAGATAGGGTCGAGGCGATTCACGGTCTCGGTGTCGCCACCGATCATCATGCAATAGCCACGTTCCAGGCCCCAGACGCCGCCTGAGGTGCCCACGTCCACATAGTGCAGGCCCTTTTCAGCCAGGGCTTTGCCGCGACGCACGTCGTCCTTGTAGTTGGTGTTGCCGCCGTCGATGATCACATCGCCGTCTTCCAGCAGTTCGCTCAGTACGTTGATGGTGTCTTCGGTGGGCGCGCCCGCCGGCAACATGACCCAGACAGCGCGAGGCTTTTGCAGGCCGGCCACCAGCGCTTCCAAGCCGGCGACGCCGGTGGCGCCCTCCTCGCTCAGGGCTTTGACGAAGGCTTCGTTACGGTCGTATACAAGGGTGGTATGCCCATTGAGCATCAGGCGCCGCGCAATGTTACCGCCCATGCGGCCTAGTCCGATAATCCCCAGTTGCATGTGCTGATGCTCCTAACTTCTAAAAAATGTGTGACATAGTTTATAGCGCAATGAGGCTAATGAGGGTTAGTCCAGAGCGGATCCGTGTAGTTTCATGACAAAAAAGTTGCCATCGTTTCACCATCACCCCGGCAAAAGTCACACGACCACTAAAAATAAAAAAGTTCCCTTGCAGCGAAAAAGAATTCAAACTTGCTTCCGACTGTTGCCAAAAACCTGTTTTGGCACCGCGATCTACCGGCTATTTGCGAGGTAAGCAATGAGCACAGCACAGATGACCCGTCCGCCACAGACCCTCTACGTCACTATCCGTCGCGATGAACTGCGCCAGTTGAAAGACGAGCGTGATCAGTTGCAACAGGAAGTCCTGCGCCTGCGCTCACACCTTCAAGCCCATCTCGATCAGCCGTCGGATGCCAAGCCTGCCCTGTGCTGAAGCCCGCACCCGTAGCCTTGTAAGGCTATACCTACAGAAAACTCACAAAGTTTTCACACTCCCCTCTTGATACTCCCGTTCCGCGATGCCGCTCACTTCCTGGGCGGCCCGATGTTGCGCGCCTGTGCGCGACGATCTTTTTCTGATGGGGCGCTGGATGGCGATGTTCAAACGCAGCACGACGACTGCGAAAGGCTTTGATTGGGCCGGCCTTGGCTGGTTATTCCTGTTTTTCTGGTATTTCTCGGGTATTACCCAACTTCTTATCCAACTGACCGGCACCTCCGGCTTCAGTGGCTTCCGCCAGGCCTTCTTCATGAGCGCGCTGTGGCTGGCGCCGATGTTGCTGTTCCCGCGCCGTACGCGCCTGCTCGCCGCCTTGATCGGCGTAGTGCTATGGGCCTGCTCCATGGCGAGCCTGGGTTATTTCTTCATTTACCAGCAGGAATTCTCCCAGAGCGTCATCTTCATCATGTTCGAGTCGAACATCTCTGAAGCCGGCGAATACGCGACCCAATACTTTGCCTGGTGGATCGTGCTGGCGTTCATTGCCCACACCGCCTTCGCCATCTTCCTGTGGACGCGCTTGCGCCCGGTGTACCTGCCGCGCGGTCAGTCGATCGTGGCAGCCATTGCCATCGTCCTGGCGGTGGTGGGCTACCCACTGGTCAAGCAGATCGCCACCAGCGAAACCATGGAATTGGCCATCGACCGTTTCGAAACCCGCATCGAGCCTGCCGTGCCTTGGCAGATGATCGTCGCCTACCGTCGCTACACCGAGCAGCTGGACAACATGCAAGGCATGCTCACCAGTGCGAGCAAGATCCCGCCCTTGAACAACCTCAAGGACAGCATGGCCGGCCAGCCGTCCACACTTGTCCTGGTAATCGGCGAGTCGACCAACCGCCAGCGCATGAGCCTCTACGGCTACCCGCGCAACACCACGCCGGAACTGGACAAGCTGCGCGACCAACTGGCCGTGTTCGATAACGTCATCACCCCGCGCCCCTACACCATTGAAGCGCTGCAACAGGTGCTGACCTTCGCAGACGAAGAAAACCCGGACCTGTACCTCAAGACGCCGTCGATTGTCAGCGTGATGAAACAGGCCGGCTACAAGACCTTCTGGATCACCAACCAGCAGACCATGACCAAACGCAACACCATGCTCACGACCTTCTCCGAACAGGCCGACGAGCAGGTGTACTTGAACAACAACCGCAACCAGAACGCCCGTCAGTACGACGGTGATGTACTGGCGCCGTTTTCCAAGGCCCTGGCCGATACCGCCGAGCGCAAGTTCATCGTGGTGCACCTGCTGGGCACCCACATGAGCTACCAGTACCGCTACCCGCAAACCTTCGACAAGTTCACCGACCGCCAGGGCGTGCCGGCGGGTGTCAGCGATGCGCAGTTGCCGACCTACAACAGCTATGACAACGCCGTGCTGTACAACGACTTCGTGGTCTCCAGCCTGATCAAGGACTACGCCAAGACCGACCCCAACGGCTTTTTGCTGTACCTCTCGGATCACGGTGAAGACGTGTTCGACTCGGCCGGCCACGACACCCTGGGCCGTAACGAAGGCAAGCCGACCGCGCCGATGTACACCATCCCGTTCATGGCCTACGCCTCGCCAAAATGGCGCGAAAGCCACGACTGGAGCTTTGCCGGCGACTTGCAGCGGCCTTACAGCAGTTCGCAGTTGATCCACACCTGGGCCGACATGGCAGGCTTGAGTTTCGACGAGCTGGACCACAGCAAGAGCCTGGTGAGCGACAGCTTCAAGCCACGCCCCCTGCTGATCGGCAACCCTTACGAAACCAAGCAGAAGGCGCTGATCGACTTCAGCCTGATCAAACCCAAGAAGGCCGACGGCGCCGACGTGGTGGCCAAGTAAGCCAGGGCCTTGTAACAGAAAGATAACAATCATTCTCGTTTGAGCCTAAAGTTCCGCAGCTCCTTTCGTCTTTGAACCATGCCCTCCCTGCCTGGGGAGGTATCAAAGACGACAAGGAGTCTGCAGTGATGTTTGCGCCCTTCACCCGTTCCATGACCTTCACCCTCGGCCTGTTCAGCCTGGCGCTGAGCCCGGATTCGCTGGCCGACACCGCCCCCGAAACAGCCCCTACCCAAGCCTTGGAACTGGGCGCGACCACTATCAGCGCCGACGGCCTGGGCTCCACCACCGAGCATACCGGCGCCTACACCACCGGTTCGATGAGTACCGCCACGCGGCTGAACCTCTCCGTCAAGGAAACCCCGCAATCGATCTCGGTGGTCACACGCCAGCAGATGGACGACTTCAATCTTAATACCCTGACGGAGGTGTTGCGCCAGACCACGGGCGTCAACGTTCAGCATTACGACTCCGATCGTGTCTACTACTCCGCCCGAGGCTATGGCATCAACAACTTCCAGGTTGACGGCATGCTCAACACCTTCGGCTACATGAAGACCGACGCCGACACCATCATCTACGACCGCATCGAAGTAGTGCGCGGCGCGACGGGCCTGACCACGGGCGCAGGCGACCCTTCGGCCACCGTCAACATGGTGCGCAAGCGCCCTACCGCCCAGTGGCAGGCCAAGACCGGCATCAGTGGCGCCAGCCATGACAACTACTACAGCTACGTTGATGTGGGCGGCCCGCTGGCGTTCGACGGCAAGCTGCGCGGGCGCAGCGTGCTGGCCTACCGCGACAGCAAGTCTTTTCGTGACAACTATGGGCTGCAGCGGGCAGTCGGCTACGGCATTCTCGAGGGCGATCTTTCCGACGATACCGTGCTGGCCGTCGGCTTTGATTACCAGGACAAACAGGTACAGGGCACCTCCTGGGGCACCGTGCCCTACTGGAACAGCCAGGGCGGCAAGGCCAGGCTGCCGCGCTCCACCAACATGGCGGCGCACTGGAGCTCCTGGCCACTGACCGACAAGACCACCTTCGCCACCCTCGACCATCGGCTCGGCGGCGACTGGCACTTGAAGGCCGCCTACACCCATCGCCAAAGCGACACCGATGGCAAGGTGTATTACGGCGGCGCCGGCTTCCCCAACCCCGACCGCAGCGGCATGACGGCCTGGGCCAGCCATATGCGCGGCACCTCGCGCATGGAGGCCATCGACCTCAACCTGGCCGGCAGCTACACGCTGCTGGGCCGCGAACACGCGCTGATGATGGGCTATGGCGAGGCTGCGCAACGGGATGTCTCGCCCTTTATGCGCAGCGACCTGCCAGACAGCTACTACCCCATCGAGGACTGGAAACATATGGGCGGTATCGGCAAGTTCACCGACCAAGTGACCGACCTGAAAGGTGAGCACAGCAAGAAGCAACAGAAAGCCGGTTACCTGGCAACGCGGCTGAGCCTCACAGACCGCTTGCACGCCGTGCTGGGCAGCCGTTACGGCAGTTGGGAACTGGAAAGCGCCACGCCCGAATACAATGCCAACGACCAACTGACCGCTTCGGGCAAAACCAGCCAGACCCACAATGATATGTGGACGCCCTACGCCGGCCTGCTCTACGACATCACCCCGCAGTACACCGTCTACGCCAGCTATACCGACATCTTCAAACCCCAGAGCAACCGTGATGCCAACAAGAAGTACCTGGAGCCGGTGGTCGGCAGTAACTACGAAGTGGGCCTCAAGGGCAGCGTGCTGAACGAGCGCTTGAACCTGGCCGCTGCGTACTTCTGGAGCACCCAGGACAACGTCGCCGAGCGAGATGACTCAGTACCGCCCAATCCGGTCACCGGCGAGGAATACTACAAATCCGGCGGCAAAGGTAACAAGGTCAACGGCTTCGAGCTGGAAGCCGCCGGGGAAATCACGCCGGACTGGAATCTGACCGCCGGCTATACCTACACCCATTCGGTCAATGGCTCAGACAAACGCACTAACACCAGCCAACCCTTGAACCTGGTGAAGATCTCCAGCGCCTATCGCCTGCCGGGCGCCTGGCGCAAGCTGACAGTCGGCGGCGCAGTGAACTGGCAGAGCGAAACCTACGACTTCAGCAACCGCCCCACCGGGCAGCGCAACAGCGACGGCCGGCCGATCACCACCCGGGCGAAAATCACGCAGCAGGGCTACACCGTGGTCAACCTGATGTCGCGCTACCAGTTCGATGAACAGGTTTCGGCGTCGGTCAACGTGAATAACCTCTTTGATAAGAAATATTACGAGCGCGTTGGGTTCTATAACGGCGTGTATTGGGGCGAGCCGCGTTCCGTTACGCTGGCATTGGATTGGAAGTTGTAACAGCGCACAGGCACGACCATCGCCCGACCGGGCGATGGCGCCAGGCATTTAATCCCTATGATTGCCTCTACTCGGGAGTGCGGATTAACAAAAAACAGAAAAAATCCACTCAACGAGGTTTTTTTTGAAAAAGTGACTAGCCTAGTTCAAGGACCGCTTATGACGCGTCGATATAACCGGCAAGGAATGGAAGCATGTCTGAATTGCGCAGTATTAGAACGCTCCTGTTGGCCTCAACCCTGATCCCGAGCTTTGCAGCATTCGCTGACAATGCCGACACCGCGAACAAAAGCAACAACCCGCTCAACCTCGCGCCCGGCATGAACCTTCAGGATTACTACACCCCCAAGATCTATGACACCAATGTGCATACCAATGACGCCTTGTTGCGCGGCACGTTGCCAATCGCGCCGAATGATTTCATCGGCGTTCCTCAGTTGCTGCGAGCGACACTGCCGATCAGCACGCGTCCGGACCCCCACAACGGCTATAGCACCGGCATAGGCGATCTGAATTTATTCGACATTTTCCTGCTCAAGACCGACGGTGTTCAACTGGGTATAGGCCCGCAAATCACTGCCCCCACCGCAGCGCAAGATGAACTGGGCACTGGAAAATGGCAGGCGGGCTTGGCGGCGGTCGCTATCGATTCATCGCCGCGTGGCCTTCTTGGGGCCTTGGTTCAATACCAGAGCTCCTTTGCCGGGGACCATGATCGGGCCCACGTCGAAAGCGCCACCTTTCAACCGTTCGTCATTCATAACCTGCCCAAGGGCTGGTATCTGCGCTCAACGGCAACCTGGACCTTCAACCTGAAGGACGACACCCATTACATCCCCATCGGCCTGGGTGTCGGCAAGGCCTGGAAAGCAGGTACCAACATCCTGAACGCCTTCGTCGAGCCACAATGGACCGTCGAGCGCAAAGGCGATGGCCTGCCACAGTTCACCGTGTTCGCCGGCCTTAACGTCACCTTTGGAAAATAGTGCGTGCAAGAGATACCCATGGCGGCTCAAGGGCCGGGCATTTCTAGACGATGACAAGGAATTGATAATGATCACTGTAAAGCCTGTGCATGCGCTGATTGCTGGTCTCTCATTGCTAGTGAGCACGGCCGCGAGTGCCGACTTCACCGCCACTCCATCAGAGGCCCGAGAGATCGCCAAGCAAGCCTATCTTTATGGCTACCCCGTGGTAGAAATGTACAAGACCCTGTACACCCAGGCGGTGGATGAAAATGGGCCGAATTTCAAAGCGCCGTTCAACCAGATTGGCAATACCGCCATGGTATTCACGCCCAAAGACAGCGCCTTCGTTACGCCCAACTCCGACACACCTTACTCGTTCGTGTGGATGGACTTGAGGGCCGAGCCGCTGGTGCTCACGCTGCCGGCGGTTGAACACAACCGCTACTACTCCGTGCAATTGATCGACCTTTATACGCACAACTTCAATTACCTGGGTACTCGCACCACGGGCAACAAAGGTGGGCACTTCATGATTGCCGGCCCGGACTGGAAAGGCGAAAAACCCAGCAACATCGACCGCGTTATCCAGAGTGAAAGTAACATTGCCTATGCGCTGTATCGAACACAGTTGTTCGATGAGCAGGACCTGTCCAAGGTCAAGACCATTCAGCAAGGCTACACCGTCCAGTCTCTGAGCCAGTACGAGCATTCTTCAGCACCAGCCTCCGCACCCAAGGTGGATTGGCCTGTGCCGGTCGACAACATGAGTGACAGCCCGGAACTCTTTCGCTATTTGAACTTCATGTTGGGCTTCGCACCGCCTCAACCGGTGGAGAAACCGTTGTTGGCCCGTTTCAAAACGATTGGCATCGCTGCGGGCGAACCTTTTGACTTAGCCGCGCTTAGCGCAGAGCAGCGTCAGGCACTCGAGTCGGGTATTGCCGACGGCAAGGCCGAATTTGCCCAATTCAAAAAAGATAAAGTCGACAGCCATCAGGTCACCAGCGGCGACTTTTTCGGTACCCGGGAACACCTCAAGGGTAATTACCTCTATCGCTATGCGGGCGCGAACATGGGGATCTTTGGCAACTCGACACAGGAAGCGGCTTATATCGGTTACTTCGTCGACACACTGGGCAAGCCCGCCGATGCCTCAAAACAAGCCTATATCCTGCATTTCAATAAAGGTGAGCTGCCACCCGCCAAGGCGTTCTGGTCCCTCACTATGTATGACGGCCAAAGCAAATTACTGGTGGCTAACCCGCTTAACCGCTACCTGATCAACTCGCGCATGCTGCCAGACCTGAAATTCGACGCCGATGGCGGCCTTACCCTGTATGTACAGCGAGACAATCCCGGCAAAGACAAACAGAACAACTGGCTACCCGCGCCTGACGGCCCGTTTTATGGCGTCTTGAGAATTTACCTGCCAACGCCGCAATTCCTTACAGGCCAATGGCAGATGCCGCTGCTGACACCGGTGAAGCAGTAATGGCCCCTCCATCATTTCTCCAGCAGAGCGCTTATTGATGCCCAGTCGGTTTGAGATGCCAGCGGTACTGACCGTGCTTATCGCCATGTGCAGCCCCTCTTTGCAGGCCGCTGAAGGCGGCGTCGGCAGGCCCATCACGGGTCAACAAATATTCTCCAACGCCGGCATTGTTCCGCCTGAGCCCGGCTGGGTAATGTCGCTGACCAGCATCTGGTACGACGCCAGCCTCAAGGGTGCAAAGTCAGTGCCCATCGTGGGCGAGCTGAGCAGCGGGCTGGACATGAAGATCTCTTACACCATGGCCAACTTCACGCACGTCTGGGATACGGGGCCAGGGCGCTGGAATTACGCGTCGGCCATTGGCGTACCGGTTCAATACACCGATGTCACGGCAAGCATTTCGGGGCCTCGCGGACGCAGCCTGGGCAACGATGATGCCGGCACGCAGTTTGCGGACATGCTGGTCACGCCCATTGCGGCGGGGTATCACTTCGACAAGGTCAACCACATCGCGTTTTCCTTGCCCATTTACGTGCCTACGGGCGCTTATAACGAAGATCGCCTGGCCAACGCCGGGCAGAACAATTACACCTTCATCCCGACCGTCGCCTTTACTCACCTGGACGGTAAAGGTGGCGAATTCAGCCTGATGGCAGCGCTGGAGTTCTACACCGAGAACGATGCCACTCATTACCGCAACGGCAACATCTTCACCCTCGACGCGCTGTGGACCCTGGGGCTTTCCAATGGCTGGAGCGCCGGCCTGGCCGCCGGTTACGTGCAGCAAATTACCGATGACAAAGGCGATACCGCCGACGCCCTCGGTGGCTTTCGCGGCCGCTCGGTGGGCGCCGGGCCCGTCATCGGTTGGAGTGGAAAATTCGCCGACGCCGACGCCACCCTCAGTGCGCGCTGGGTGCCGGAATTCGATACCAAAAACCGGCCACAAGGGGATGGCGTGGCCATCAACCTGACGTTGGCTTTTTTCTGACAGCAAGGCTGCCAAAGAAAGGAATCCCAATGAACACACGCCCAACTTTCATCCTTGTAGCCGCCACTTTGGCGCTGACAGGCATCGCCCATGCCGCTGAGGTTGATTCATCTGCCACGGTGCCGGTGACCGTGGATAATTTCGTGCGGGCTGAAAGCGACGTCTACCTGACGGCGATGATCAAGCAAGGCGGGCTGGGTAAGCTCTTGCACCGCCGCGAGCCTGCCTCGATCGACCACCAGACAGTGATCCGGCTCAACCGCGATACGCTTTACTCTTCCGGGGTGTTTGATTTGGACGCCGGTCCGGTCACCCTCACTTTTCCTGACCCGGGCAAGCGGTTCATGTCCTTGCAGGTCATCAACGAGGACCATTACACCCCTAACGTTTATTACGGGGCGGGCACCCATACGCTCACCCGGGAAAATGTCGGCACCCGCTATGTGGTCACGGCCGTTCGTACCCTTGTCGACCCCAATAACCCCGAAGACGTCAAACAGGTTCACGCGCTTCAGAACAGCATCACTGTCAGCCAGAAAAGCGTGGGCAAGCTCGAACTGCCCGCCTGGGACCCCGTCAGCCAGAAGAAAGTACGCGATGCGCTTTTGGTGCTCTCTTCAACCATCCCAGATTTCAAGAAAGCCTTCGGTACCAAGGCCGACGTCGACCCCGTTCGTCATCTTCTCGGCTCAGCGTCAGCGTGGGGAGGAAACCCGGACAAGGATGCCACTTACCTGAACGTCACCCCTGCGAACAACGATGGCAAGACCACTTATCGCCTCACCGTCAAAGACGTGCCGGTGGACGGCTTCTGGTCGGTCAGCCTTTATAACGCGCAAGGTTATTTCGAGAAGAATGCGGCTGACGCCTACACCGTGAACAACCTCACGGCAAAGAAAAGTGAAGATGGCTCGATCGTTATTCAGTTCGGGAACTGCAGTGCCGAGACTGCCAATTGCCTGCCAATCGTGCCAGGCTGGAACTATACCGTGCGCCTGTATCAACCCCGTGCGCAAATACTCAACGCAAGCTGGAAGTTTCCCGAGCCGGTAGCGGTGCGTTAATCATAGAAGCGCTTACACGCGGCCCTGAACGTTGACGACATTAACTTCAGGGCCGCCTTGGTTAATTCCCACTTAATAAGATAACGCCATAGTCGCTCCATGATCTGATCACGGAGCGACCGGACACCTATCACTTTTAATTGGGAATACCGCGATGAAAATGTCGACCTTGATGCTGGCCAGCCTGATCACCCTGACCTCCGCCGCCGCCTTCGCAGAGGGCGGTGCAGAGCGTTCCAAGGAGTTCTACAACAACTTCAGCTTCATTCAAGAAAAAACCCACGGCAAGGCTGAACAGCAAGTTGCCAGCGCCGATGGCAAATCGGTTAAGTCTGAGACTGTTGATCAGGCACAACCGAACAGTTGATTTAATGCTTACTTAATCCGTAGCACCCTGCGCCATTCTGCTCCGTTGGCGAAGGTTTATTGGGCGCCATTGAATGGCGCCCTTTTTTTGCCGGTTATTTATTACAACGGTTTATGCCAGAACAGCATCCGCCCATGGGCGGGATCAAACACTGAGTCGTCAAACCCGAACTTGCGGTATGCCGACTGCGCCAGTGCATTGCCTTCCAGTACTTCGAGGGTGATCTTGCAGCAACCACGCTGCCGGGCGATTTCCTCGACCTTTTGCAGCATCTTCTGACTCAAGCCCAAGCCGCGGAATTGCTCCATCACCATCACGTCGTGGACATTGACCAAGGGCCGGCAGGCGAAGGTCGAAAAGCCTTCGAAGCAATTGACCAACCCCGCTGGCTCACCCCCCACAAACGCCAGCACACTGAACGCGTGTGGCCGCTTGGCCAGTTCGGCGGGCAGTTGCTGCAGGAGATCGGCTGGCAGGCTGTGGCCGCCGCCCATCGGATCTTCAGCGTAATGGTTGAGCAACAGGCCAATGGCGTCGGCGTGCACGGCGTTGGTATAGCTGGCTTGCAGCACCAGGATGTCTGGGGTATCCATGTCCTTCCTCGATAGCGACCATCAGGGAATCGTTTCCCTTTGAGAGGGGCGATTGTAAGCGTGGAGTCGGCAGTAGATGAAGGAGATACGCGACAAATAGCTGACAGAAAGTGCGAAGGTTGCGCGCATCAAAGCGCGCAATGAGCCCTCAAGCGGCGATTTTTCCTAGATAGCGAAGCGTTGCAATTGCATCTCCTGCAGTCGGCTCAGGGTGCGACGGAAAGGAAATTCCAAATAACCATCGGTGTACAGGTGCTGCAACGGCACACGGGCTTCGATAAAGAGCGGCACCTTGCGGTCGTAGCACTCGTCTACCAAGGCGATAAAGCGCCGTACGCTGTCATCGTGCACCGACAACTGCGGCAACTCTCGATCCCCAGCCACCACGCGCTCGGCGCCGTCTTCAGTGCCACGGGCAATTCGACCCGGGCGTTTCTGTGCACTGAGGTTGGAGACGTCTCCCAGCAGGATGGCGTGGAAGCGATCACACAACAGCATGAAATCCATGGCGGCCAGGGGCTGCTCACATAGGTCGGCATAGCGACACCAAAGCACGGTGTCACTGGCCTGCACCGTCATGATGGTGCGGTGCCCTACGTTTACCGCCCCGCTGGTCACGGTTTGGCCTTGGCTCAATTGTCGGAACACCGCCGCCAGTGCCTCGGGTTGATTCACCCAATAGCGCTGCATGCCCACGCCGGGATGCAAACGATGATCCTCGCCACCGTCCACCGCCACCACCTGCATATGCTGCTTGAGCGCATCGATGCCCGGCAGGAAACGCTCACGGTTGAAGCCATCGGCATACAGCTGGTCGGGCGGCTGGTTGGACGTGCACACCATCACCACGCCTTCCTCGAACATTACCTGGAACAGGCGGCCGAGAATGATCGCGTCCCCGATATCATTCACAAACAGCTCGTCGAAGCACAGTACGCGCACGGCCTGGCTCAGCTCTCGTGCCAGCGCCTGCAAGGGGTCCTGGGTGCCCGTGAGCTGGAATAAGCGCTGGTGCACCCACGCCATGAAGTGGTGAAAATGCTGGCGCCGCGCCGGCACGCGCAGGCTTTGGTAGAACTGGTCCATCAGCCAGGTCTTGCCGCGCCCCACCGGCCCCCACAGGTACACACCGGCAATCGGTGAACGCCCTTGGTGCAAGGCCTCGTGACAGGCTTGCAGGGCATGGGCCGCCCGGCGCTGGGCGTCGTCGGCGACGAAACCCGGCTGGGTGATGGCATGTTGATAAGCGGCGAGAGGCGAGTCGAAAGTCATGTTTGCCAGTATGACTGATAGACCGGATATGTACTCAGCTTGATCTCACGTCCCGGCATAGGTATCGACGCAACGTTGGTGCGACGCTGGACCTGTGGCGAGGGAGCTTGCTCCCGTGACGGCCTGATAGCCGACGCCTATCTACCTGGCACCCGACAATCCAAATGTGGGAGCTGGCTTGCCTGCGAAGACGGCCTGATAGCCGACACTAATCTCCCTGACACACCACTATCCAACTGGGAGCGGGCTTGCTCGCGAAGGCGGCCTGACAGTCAACACAGTTGGATTGTGTACATATCCATTCCTGCGGTAAC
>NZ_QODJ01000065.1:0-33150 GCF_009935965.1 Pseudomonas sp. L13 | reverse complement strand
CAAGATGCGACTGATGACTGGCGTGACCGGCTCAGCGCTCACTTGGCCCAGCACTTGCCGGACTACATGGTCCCGGCGCAATGGGTGCTGCTGGAACAGATGCCCCTGAGCCCCAACGGCAAGCTGGACCGCAAGGCTTTGCCCAAACCCGAAGCAACGCAGCAATCCGAGGCCTACGAGCCCCCTCGCAGTGGCTTGGAGGAGCAGATCGCAGCCATCTGGGCGCAAGTACTGGAGGTGAAGCGTGTGGGGCGCAACGATAACTTCTTTGAACTGGGTGGGCATTCCTTGCTGGTGATTAATGTGATCTCGCGTATGCAACTCGAACTGGGCCTGAGGCCGACCCCGCAGGATGTTTTTCAGCATCCGGATGTAGGGCGCCTGGCGGCCATTTTCGAAGGGCAAGGCGGTGCGATCACAGAAGACAAACTGAGCCGTCTTGACGCGCTATTCGATGACATTGGGGCGTTTTGATGGACACTCAGGTTGCACAACGTATCGTAAAACGGTTCATTGGCCTCCCGTTGGAGCAGCGCAGGATCTATCTGCAAAAAATGCTCGCTGAGGATGTCTCGCCTGCTAACTTGCCGATCCCTGTGGTTCGTGACGAGACGCCTCAATTGCTGCTGTCCTACGCTCAGGAGCGCCAATGGTTCATTTGGCAGCTTGAACCCGACAGCGCCGCCTACCACTTACCCACTGCATTGCGCTTGAAGGGGCTACTGGACATCGCCGCGTTGCAACGTAGCTTCGACATGCTGGTAGCGCGTCATGAGAGTCTGCGCACCTGTGTGTATCAGGACGGTGAACGGCGTATCCAAGTGGTCAGCGAGCAGACGATTGTTCAGATTCAACGGCAGGATATCGACGAGGCGCAGCTTGGCGCACGAATCGAAGAACTGATTGCGCAGCCGTTCGATCTGCAACTCGGGCCGTTGCTGCGCGTCACCTTGTTACGCCTTGACGACGCAGAGCACGTGCTGCTTGTGGTTCAGCATCACATCGTGTCGGATGGCGGCTCAATGCAGGTAATGGTTGAGGAGTTAGTCAAGCTCTATACCGCGTTTAGCCAAGGGCACGAGGTGCAATTACCGGCCTTGCCGATCCAGTACGCCGATTACGCCTTATGGCAGCGCGCCTGGATGGAAGCCGGTGAGCAAGACCGTCAAATGGACTATTGGCGTGCTCGCCTCGGGGGGGAACAGCCAGTCCTGGAGTTGCCCTTCGATCGTCCGCGTCCCCCGACACAAAGCCACCGTGGTGCAAGCCTGGATATCGCGTTACCACAGTCTCTTGTCGCTGCGTTGCGCGACCTGGTCCAGCGTGAAGGCGTGACCCTGTCCATGTTGCTGCTGGCGTCGTTCCAACTGCTGATGCATCGCTACAGTGGCCAGGTGGATGTGCGCATTGGGGTGCCGACGGCCAACCGCAACCGTGTCGAGACCGAACGCTTGATCGGATTTTTTGTGAACACTCAGGTGATCCGAGCGGATATTGACGGGCAGATGTCCGTGTCCGCTCTGTTGCAACAAGTGCGAACACGCGTTTTAGAGGCCCAGGCACATCAGGATTTGCCTTTCGAACAACTGGTGGTAGCGCTGCAGCCGGAGCGCAACCTGAGCTATAACCCACTGTTCCAGGTGATGTTCAATCACCAGGCCGATACCCGTAAGGCTAGCAATGCGCAGCCGGTGGGACCGCTTCAAGTACAGAGCCTTGAGTGGTCGAGTCGTACCGCGCAGTTCGACCTGAGCCTGGACACCCGCGAGACGGAAGACGGCATCTGGGCCGCGCTGACTTACGCCACCGATTTATTTGACGCCTCCACGCTGGAGCGCATAGCGCGACACTGGCAAAACCTGCTGCAGGGTATGGCCAGGGACGCACACCAACCCGTCGACCGCCTGGTGTTGTTCGATAGCGATGAACAGCACAACATCGTCCACGGATGGAACGCGACAGCCAGGGACTACCCGCTGCAAGCCTGCGTACACCAGATAATCGAAGCACAGGTAGAGCGAACCCCGGAAGCACGAGCCCTTGGCTTTGCCGGTGAGGCATTGAGTTACGCCGAGCTTAATCGGCGTGCCAACCGCTTGGCTCATCGTTTGAAGGTCGCGGGGGTAGGCCCGGACGTGCTGGTAGGCGTAGCGGTGGAACGGTCCGTCGAGATGGTGGTGGGCTTGCTGGCCGTGCTCAAGGCCGGCGGCGCCTATGTGCCGCTGGACCCGGAATACCCGCGCGAGCGTTTGGCCTACATGCTGGAAGACAGTGGCGTCAAGTTGCTGCTGACCCAGCGGCATTGGCTGGAACTCTTGCCAATTCCTCACGACGTGGATGTTCTAGTGCTGGGCGAAGACACCTTTGATGATTACAGCGAAGCCAATCCAAGTATGGCCCTGGACGGCGAAAACCTGGCTTATGTGATCTACACCTCAGGGTCAACCGGCAAACCGAAGGGCGCGGGTAATCGTCACGCAGCGTTGACCAATCGGCTGTGCTGGATGCAGGAGGTTTATGGCCTGGATGCCAGCGACACAGTCCTGCAAAAGACCCCGTTCAGTTTTGACGTGTCGGTATGGGAGTTTTTCTGGCCGTTGATGAGCGGTGCGCGTCTGGTGGTTGCTGCTCCAGGGGATCATCGTGATCCCGCTCGCTTGATCGATCTGATCAATCAACACAAGATTACTACGCTGCATTTTGTGCCGTCGATGCTGCAGGCTTTTGTACAGGATCCTGACGTTGGCAGTTGTCACAGCCTGCTTCGCATTGTTTGCAGTGGCGAGGCGTTGCCAGTTGATGCCCAGCAGCAGGTATTTGCCAAACTGCCTCGGGCGACGCTCTACAACCTGTATGGCCCGACCGAAGCGGCTATCGATGTGACCCATTGGACTTGTGTCGCGCAACGTTGCGACACGGTGCCAATCGGCCGGCCGATTGCCAACGTGGCCACCTACGTACTCGACGCACACTTGTTGCCGGTTCCGGTTGGCGTAACGGGTGAATTATACCTGGGGGGGATCGGCCTGGCGCGCAGCTACCACCAACGGCCAGCTTTGACTTCCGAGCGCTTTGTTCCATGTCCGTTCCACGTCGGTGCACGTCTCTATCGTACCGGTGACCGGGTGCGCCAGCGCGCCGATGGGGTGATTGAATACCTGGGACGCCTGGATCATCAGGTCAAGTTACGCGGCCTGCGTATCGAACTGGGCGAAATCGAGGCTCGTTTGCTGGAGCATGAACGGGTCCGCGAGGCGAGCGTGCAGGTGCGCGATGGCAAGCAACTGGTGGGCTACCTGGTATTGCATGGCTCTGCCGAGGATTGGCGCGATCAGCTCAGTGCACATCTGGCGCAGCACCTGCCGGACTATATGGTGCCCGCTCAGTGGGTGGTGCTCCAACAGATGCCGTTGAGCCCCAATGGCAAGCTGGACCGCAAGGCACTGCCTGAGCCGGATACAACCCAACAGACTTGCGCTTACCTGGCGCCGCAAACTGAACTGGAAAAACAGTTGGCGGCGATCTGGTCTGACATCCTGGGGGTTGAGCGTGTGGGCCTGCGCGATAACTTTTTCGAACTCGGTGGCCACTCTCTTTTGGTGTTGATACTCAAGGAGCGTATTCGCATTGCCACCGGGATCAACCTGCCAGTGACGCAACTGATCCTCAACCCAACCGTGCAAGGCCAGGTAAACGGCATCCAGGGCAATGTGCGTACTGACCTGATCGTACCGCTTAACAGCAACGCTTCGGGCACACCCTTATATCTGTTTCACCCCAGCTATGGCTCAGTGCACTGCTACAAGGCGATTGCCTTGGCGATGCGTGAGCAGCGACCGGTGATGGGGGTAATCTGTCGGGCTCTGGCGCAAGAGAGCGAAGTCGTGCCGTCTTGGGACCGTATGGTCGAGGATTACACCGAGCAGCTGTTGATCGCACGCCCCGAGGGGGGCTATCGCCTGGCCGGCTGGTCGCTGGGTGGAAACCTGGCGATGGAGGTTGCCTACCGCCTTGAGCGCGCAGGCCGTATCGTCGAGTGTGTGGGTTGGATTGACGCTCCACCCCCAGTTCGCGTGGCGCAGTTCTGGAATGACGCTGGCATGGCTGATGAACGCGCAGTGTCAGTCAGTGAGCAGCGTGCCGAATTGCTCGGGGTGATATTCCCGCACCATGCCGAACAGATCCACGGCGTTTGGTTGGACAGTCAAGGCGACGACGAGCAACGATGGAGCAAGGTAAATACGTGGGCGGAGCAGACGTTGGGCGCCGCGTATGAAACGGTCAAACATCAGCTACTGGAAGGCCATGAGATGCAGATTTCCTGGGAGATAAAACGCCTGCTGGATCTGCGTTTGCAAGAGGCCGATTATCAGCCGATCGCTGCGCCGGTACTGTGCTGGTGGGCGGCCTTGAGCAAGGCGGGGCAGCACCAGGAACTGATCGAGTCGAGCATGCGCGCGGTGATCGGGACCACTGGCATACAGCAGTCGACAGTGGTGCACACCACTCATGATCGGATCATCGACAACCCGGAGTTCGTGAGTAGTTTTGTTGAACTCATGGGATAGATCCACATCGGCATAAAAAAGCCCCTGGTCATGTAGGTGACCAGGGGCTTTTTATTACGGCGCGAGCCTTAGAAATTCCAGCGCGTGGTGAGCATCACGTTACGTGGGTCACCATAATACGACGAGTTGTAGAACCCGATGTTGGTGTAGTACTTCTTGTCGAACACGTTGTTGACGTTGAGGGTAGCCGAGACATTATCGGTCACTTGGTAGCGCGCCATCACGTCCACCAGCCAGTAGGGGTCCTGGGAGAATTTTTCGGTGGTTTTCTTTGCTCGGTTGTTCAGCAATTGCCAACCTTCGCCCTGCCAGCGAGCGCCTCCTCCCAGGGTGAGTCGATCCCAGGGGCCGCTGAGCTTGTAGGTCGTGTAGAAATTAACCTGGTCTTCAGGCTCCCAAGTGGAGACCTTCACGCCGCTCTGGTCGCGAATGATCTTATGGGTGTAACCGGCCTGCAACTGCCAACCGGGCGCCAGCTCACCAGAGATTTCTGCTTCATAGCCCTTGGTCTTGGCGGTGATGCCTTTATAAGGGTTGTCGACCAGCGATACGCCGCTGTACGTCGTATCGGATTCCGCACGGTTTTCTTCATGCACTTCGAAATAGGCAAGGCTGGCATTCAGGCGACCGTCGTAGAATTCACCCTTGAGACCCAGCTCATAGTTGGTGCCTTCGTCGGGTTCGAGCATTTTGTTGCCAACGTCGCGGAAGGCGGTTTGCGGCAGGTAAATTTCAGTGTAACTGGCATAAAGCGAGTAGTTGTCGTTCAGGTCATAGACCAGGCCGGCATACGGCAGGACTTTGCCGGAGTCCTTGGTATCGCTGGTGCCGGTTACCTGATAGTTGGCGACACGTGTACCCAGCAGCAGGTGCAAATCGTCCATGAGGCTGAAGCGCCCCGTTACGTAAACGCCTGATTGACGGGTGGTTTCATCGTTCTTGAAGCCGACACTGCCCCAATTCGGTTCGGGGCTGTTGCCATTCCATTTGTAGAAGTCGATGACGTTGTTGGTGTAGGTCGGGCTGTAATAGTCCTTGCCCTGCCAGCGGGAGTTGGAAAGTGAAGCGCCGACCACTAGTTGATGCTCGCGACCGAGCATGCTGAATGGGCCTGTTACGTAGGCATCGCCACTGTCGCTGACAGTTTCACCAGTGTATTTGTTGGCATAGATCGACGACAGGCCGGTAACTGGGTCCGGCGAGGCGAGGGAGCCCAACGGTGCGTTGTAGCCATTGATCTGGTGATTGTATTGGCCTTTGGCGACCCAGCCATTGGAAAACTCATGTTCCAGAGTGGCGAACGCGGTGCGGGAGTATTGCTCCCATTTACTCCACTTTGCACCATTGTTGAACGATCGTGGCAAGCTGATCGGATTGCCTGCCGAATCGTACACAGGGCGGCTACCGGACCAGCCCGAGCCTTTTGGATCGTTGTCTTGGTAGTCGGCGCCGACGGTCAGCAGAGTGTTCTCGTCCAGGTCCATTTCAAGAACGCCGTAAAACACGCTGGTCTTGCGTTCATAGTGGTCCATGAACGAATGCTTGTCCTGGTAGGCAGCCACGGCTCGACCACGCACATTGCCGGATTCCGTCAGCGGGCCGCTGAGATCGATTTCCGAACGGTAGTTGTCCCAGGAGCCTGCACCTAGATCGATATGGCCCTGGAATTGCGCAGTTGGTTTTTTGCGTACCAGATTTATGGTACCGCCAGGGCCGCCAGCACCGGTCAGCAGACCTGTGGCGCCTTTGAGCACTTCTACACGGTCATAGACCGCCGTATCGGTCAACGTCTGCCCGGCAGAGTAGGGCGCGTTGCGCGTCATCGGAATCCCGTCGTACTGGAAGTTCTGGATGGCGAAGCCGCGGGAATAGTAGTTGGTCCGTTCGCTGTCGTATGTCGAAACGGTGATGCCCGGTGTATGACGCATCACGTCGTCGATGCCGGTCATGCCAAAGTCATCCATGGCCTGGCGGGTGACCACCGAAATCGATTGCGGGGTCTGCCGTGGTGTCAGGACCATGCGCGTAGCTGTTGCAATGGTGCCGGGGGTATAGGAACCGCTGCCTTCGGTAACTGTGCCCAGTTGGTTTGCAGTCACCTGGGTTGCACCCAGTTCTAGGGCGCCGGTACCACCGCTGGCGTTGATCGTGATGGCATTGCCCTGCAAACCATAATTGATGCCCGATCCCTTGAGCAGGGCGGAAATAGCTTGTTCCGGTGCCAGCTTACCCTTCACCGCAGTGCTGCTTTTACCTTGCACATCCGTTGGGCTATACAGCACCTGCAGGTCGGTCTGCCGGCCAAACTCCTGCAGTGCCGTGCCCAGCGGCTGTGCAGGAATGTCGATCTCCATCTCCTGGGCTTGTACATAGCCGGCGATGGGCAGCGATACCCCAAACGCCAGGGCGCAGGACTTGAGGTTCAAGTTCAGCGCCCTTCGCATTGATAGCGCTTTGCTCAGGGGGCTGAGACCGAGTCGTACTGACATGGATGCGTTCTCTTCTATGTTATAGGTTGGCAGCTTATAGATTTATTGAGTTTAGTTCTCATTAACAGTAGTGAGACGTTCGTACTTGGGAAAACCGGAAAAGAAATTCACGCGGGCACCATTTCATGCACCACCTTGCCCGCCCGTAGGCGTACCAATTGGTCGGCGATATCGAAATAGCGGTCATCGTGACTGATAACGATGATGGTTTTCCCCAGACGCTTGAGGTCCGGCAGCAGCTCCGTGTAGAAAATACGACGGAAAGCCGGGTCTTGGTCAGCGGCCCATTCGTCGAACACCAGTACCGGGCGCTCTTCGAGCCAGGCATTGACCAGGGCCAGACGTTTGCGCTGACCCGTAGACAGGTCGGTGGTGCTGAATGCGCCATCCTTGATCGTGACTTTGTGAGCAATTTCCAAACGGTCCAGGTATTGCGCGGCACTGTCCAGGGATGGCTGGCCGCCCCCCTGCACCAAATCGTCGAACAAGTAGTAGTCGGCGAAGACGGTGGTGAACAACTGGCGATAATCGTCGCGCGTGGGGGCGATTACTGCTTGGCCGTTGAGAAGGATCTCGCCGGTCTGGGGTTGATACAGACCCAGCAAAAGCTTGATCAGCGTGGTCTTGCCGCAACCGTTTTCGCCGACGATAAACACGATATCGCCTTGCTTGATACTCAGGTTAATCGGGCCTAAGTGGAAGGGTTCACTGCCTTCTACCGGTGGCGGGCTGTAGCTCACGCCGCGCAGTTCCAAGCTATGTACTTCAGGTTTGCGTGCTTCGCTGTCTTCGAGCAGCAAGTGCGGTTCGGGGGACGAAAACCGTTCGGACAGTTCGGCAATGCGTGAGAAGGCTATCTGTGCGCGGCTGACGATCGGCAGCGCCGTCACCACGTGCTCCAGCGGGCCTTTCATGTACAGCAGCACCAGCACAAAACCGGTGATGACCGCGGGATCAGGGTTGGGGTAGTAAGCTTGAAAAGCCAGGGCAAGGCCAATGACTACAAAGAACAACATAGAGCCGAAGGTCTTGGCGATGATAAAGATATTCACTGAGCGGATCTGGATATCGCCAATCCGGTCAGCAGTCGCCTGGATGCGGTGGGTGTTCATGCGATAACGCCGTGGGCGGTGGATACGCAGTTCCTTGGCGCCGGAGGCAATGGCGGTGTAGTAGCGCTGCAGTTCATCTTCCTGGTCGCGGGCTTCCTCAAAGCCCTTTATTCCCGAAGCCCGCGCTGCGTATTGGGCCGCGGTGCCGATAACAATCGCGACCACCATCATCAGGAACATCGGTACCGAGAGATACGCCAGATAACCCAGGCAGCCGAGGGTTACGGTGGTGGCGATTGCCAGAGGGGTGAAGGAAAAGGAAAAATCGCTGATGGTATCGACGTCATGGGTCAGTACAGGAATCAGCTTGTGAGTACGATAGCGTTCGATCTGCTCGATAGGCGCTGACAGCACCTTTTCCCCCAGCTCTTTACGCAGTGCGGCAATGATGCGCTGGCCGACAAAGTTGGTGCCGATGTCCGATACGATCGAACTGATGAGCGCCAACCCACACAGGGCGGCAAAGGTAAAGATCACACCCTGAGTCATCCCCCCCGCCGAATGCAGCGCATTATTAATCGTCGCCAACAGCAAGGTAATGGCCAGGCCGCCCGCCATGCCAAGGGCGACGGAGACCGTCACGATGGTGCGAAAGGGCCTGAGCAATGCGAGCAAACCTTTGAAGGCGCCGCGCTTGGGGTCGGTCATAAATACTTCCCGGAAAGTGAAAAAGAGGGGGCTGGGCACACAGACCCTTACCCATGACAAACGAAGCTGTGCCGTCACTATTTAGCGCGGCATGCCGGGCGGTGGCCGTGAGCGATAAATTGCCCGGGGCCTGGTTCGTTCTTGTTCTGTAGGCGCACGCGTATCAATGCCGTGCGTGGCCCTTTGAGCGAGAGCGAAACACATGACGAAAAAGAACCTGGTGTATGTCTGGTCCCTGAGAAATGCCGCCGCCGACAAGGCCGGGCAATCGGTGGCCTATAAAGACCACGAGCGCTATATGAAATCGGTGCTGGAGTTTCTGGTGGGCTCGCTCAACGACACGCCACTGGGTGAGGCTTACCACCTGGTGGGCGTGGTGTATGACGATGATGAGCACAACCCCCGTGATCAGCAGTTGGTGGCGGACTATGGCTTTGCTTACCAGCCGGGTCGCCAGTGGCTGTACCCGGCGGACTTGCGTGTGCAGGGCACGTTGGTCAATGACCTGCTGCTGAGCGTGCCGTCGACCTATCGCCGCCTGCCACGGGGCAGCGCCGAACATGTCGCCGGCAAGCAGGATTTCGAGCGTCGCCTGCATGACACTTTGGTGGAGTTGAAGGCTGACATCGTGGTGCTGGATGGTTTGCTGGTGATCCTCGACGAACTGGTGCGCCCGGGTGCGCCGTTTGCGCGGCGCATCATGAACATTCATCCGGGCATCACCCGCCTCGAGTCGCCTTACGAACGCCGTGGGGCGTATGCCACCTGGAATGCGCTGTACGGAGCGCGTGGGCAGGCGATTACCGATTGGGCGACCAAAGCGACGCAGGCGTGCGAGCCGTTGTATTGGACGGGTGCGTCATTCCACTACGTGGATAACGGCATCGATTCGGGGGAGGTGTTCCACGACGTGCTCAAGACCGAGATTTCGCCCGAGGACACCATCCTTGAGCTGCGTTGGAACAACTTCAACAACAGCCTGTTCCCGGCGTTGCATGAAGGCTTGGAGCTGTTGGCCAAGCAAGGCTGAACCCTGTAGGAGCGAGGGGGACGCCTAGTTCTTGCTCGCGAAAAACGTCAACGATGGCGCGCGCTTTCTGAATAAACGCGGCGTCTATGAGTTTTTCGCGAGCAAGCTCGCTCCTACAAGGGTTAGAGCTCGCGTACTACGCGAAAGCCGATCCAATCCCCGCGCGTTTGCGGGTAGATGTTGTTGCGATTGCCCGAGCGTGAAAACACCGGTGCCTCGCCCCAGTCATTGCCGCGAATCTGGTAGGCCTCGCAGTTGGGCTCCACCCAGGCACTGCCATCCGTCGGCGCGCCAACGTAGTTGGGGTGCTCGCAATCAGCCACCCGCTCATACACGTTGCCGTGCATGTCATACATGCCAAAGGCATTCGGTGGGTAGCTGCCCACGGGCGACGAATAGCTGTAGCCGTCCGCCGGGCCGTAGGTGTTGGCGTGCTGGGCGATGCTGTAGCCCTTGCCTTCGTCGAACGGGAAGGGGAACGGGCCGCTGGTGCCGGCGCGGGCGGCGTATTCGCGTTGGGCTTCGCTGACCATCTGGTAGGTGTGCCCGGTCTTCTTCGACAACCAACTCACGTACTGCTTGATGTCGTCCATGTCCATGCACACTGCCGGCTGACGTGGCCCCTGGGGGTAGCGTGGCTTGCTGGCGATGCATTCACGGCCAGGGCGGTCGTCGCCATTGGCGATCTTGACCCCGGTCTGGCGCACGTAGCTGTCCCATTCGCCGGCGGTGATATGGAAGCGGCTCATGGCGAACGGTTTGGCGAAGGTCACGGCATGCATCGGGCCTTCGTCAGGCTCGCGGCCCACTTCGTCTTCGGGCGTGCCCATGGTGAAGGTGCCGGCGGGCAGCACCACCATTTCCGGGCAGTCCTTGCAGTCTTTGAAGACCTTGCCCGGTTGTGGGGCGGCGGCCTGGGCCACGCCAGGCAACAGGGCGCCGCACAGGGCGGCGAGTGCCAGTGCGGTGAGGGGTTTGAGTCGCGATGGAATCATGGAGGTATCTCGTTCAAAGGGGAAAAAGGGTCATAACCGCTGGCTCAGCAGGGTCATGAAGCGCTGGATCTCATCCGAGTTGTTAAGCAGGCCCGGTGAGGTGCGAATCACCGGGCCGACGTCACGGTCCACCGCGTCCACCACCACGCGGTTTTTCATCAGGTAGGCCGCGACGGCATCGCTGTCCTGGTCCTTGACCCGAAAGAAGGTGAATCCGGCTGACAGCTCGGGGCTGTGCGGTGTCACCAGTTCGATCTGCGGGTGGGCCAGCAGTTGGTCCTTGAGTTCGGTGTTGAGGGCATGGATACGTGCCTGCACCGGCGCCTTGCCCAGTTGCAGATGCAACTTGAAGGCTTCATCGGCGGCCCAGCGATGCTCGAAGGCGTGGTAGCCACCGGGCGTCATGGTCGTGGCGAAGTCCTTGTCTTCGGAGAAGGTCGGAATCATCGGTGTGACGTATTTGTTTTCGGTCTCGCGGGCGCACACCAGGCCGGTGCCCCGCGGGCCGAACATCCACTTGTGGGTGCCAGCGATGAAGAAGTCGCAGTACATATCGGGGAAGTCGAGGTCTTCCACGCCGAAGCCGTGCACACCATCGACGATATAAAGCAGGCGGTCCGGTTCGTCGCGGTTGCGGTTGTGTTCGGCCACCAGCTTGCCGATTTCGCCAATGGGCAATTTCACGCCGCTGCCGGACTGCACCCAGGTCATGCCCAGCACGCGGGTGTTCGGGCGAATGTTACGCTGGATGTTGCCCAGCACTTCATCGGCCGAGACCTGATTGGGGTTTTTGAACAGGTGTATCTTGCGAACCTGGGTTTGCTCCTTGCGTACCCTGAAGTCCAGGCTGAACTCGGTGGCGTAGTGCTCATGCACCGTGGTGAGGATTTCCTGGTCGGCGCGCACCTTGATCCCGCCATAGATCATCGCCAGCCCTTCGGATGTGCTGCCGGTCAGGGCGATCTGCGCCGGTTTGGCGTTCAGGTAACGGCCGGCCCACTCGCGCACCTGGCCTTCACGCTTCCAGGTTTCCTGCAAGTCCCAGTCCATGGCCAGGCCGGGGTTGCGGTCGATCTGCTGGCGGTAGCGCTCGATGGCATCGCGCACAGGCCTTGGGTGCGAGGCCACCAGGAAGTTGGAAAAGTGCAGGTAGCTCGGGTCCTGGTTGAACAGCTGTTTCAATCCCGTCCATGGGTCGTTCGTAACGGCGGCCACTGCCTGAGGCAGCAACGCGGTGCCCAGCGGCAGGCTCGCGGCAAAGACGCCGGCCTGCTTGAGAAATGTACGGCGGTCGGTCATGGACTTACTTCATGGTAGTTAGCGATTGGCCAATGGCTTGGCGGATTTTTGTACCTGCTCCCACACCCGCAGGAAGTTGCCTCCCCACAGCTTGGCGATATCGGCTTCGGAGTAGCCGCGTTGGATCAGTTCGGCAGTGACGTTGCGCACCTCGCCGACGTTCTCCCAGCCCTGCAAGCCGCCGCCGTCATTGAAGTCCGAGGCAATGCCGACATGATCGATACCGATCTTGCGCACGGTGTAGTCGATGGCGTCGCCGAGGTCCTTGAGGGTGGCCTTGGGTTCTTCCTCGAGAATGCCGTACAGCGCGCTGGCGTACTGGCCGAAGCGTTGCTCGGGCCAGGCGGCAATGATTGCATCGCCGGGCATCAGGGCCATGGCCAGGTTGGGCAATGGCGGCAGGTCGAAGCGTGCACGCAGGGCGTTGAGCTTGTCCTGGGTCGGTTGGCTCAAGGGGCGCAGGTAGGCGGGGAAGCCCACCACTTGCACCACGCCGCCGCTGTTCTTGATCAGTTGCAATTCCTTGTCACTGAGGTTGCGCGGGATGTCCACCGATGCCCGTGGCGCCGAGTGGGACGCCACCATCGGCGTACGGCTCAACTGCGCGACCTGTTCCAGGGCCTTGGTCGACATCTGCGACACGTCGATGATCACCCCCAGGTCATTGAGGCGATGCACCGCTTGCTGGCCGATCGGCGACAGCCCCTCGAGAGCGTCGGTGGAGTCATTGAAGAACGGCAGCGGGCGCGACGAGTCGGACCAGGCGTTATTGCCGATGTAGCTGAAGCCGAACATGCGCATGCCACGTGCGGCCCACAGGTCCAGCTGGTTCAGGTCATTGCCCAGGGGGTAGGCGTTGAGCATGCTGATAAAGATCGCGAACTTGCCTTCGCCGTGCAGGCGTCGCATATCGTCCGGGGTGTAGGCGATGCCCACCTGGTTGGGAAAGTCGCGCACCATGCCGGAGATGATCTTGTAGCGCACCTCCTGCTCGTGGCGGGCCTCTTCGACAAAACCGTCGGTGGGCTTGTGCGGGGCATTGGCGCCGTTCCAGATTTCCGGCCAGCCGAAGATCGTCAGCGCGGCACCCGACAATCGGCCGCGGGCGGCCTTGGCCAGGTCGAACTGGCCGCTGCCATCCTTGTCGGCCTCGTTGCCCGCCGTGCCGAAATCCAGGGGCAGGGTGATGTGGCTGTCGAATGACAACAGGCGGTCCTGCATTTCATTGGCCTGCTTGATCACCTCCAGCGGGTAGCCGGCATTGCCCTTGAACCACTGATCCCAGACCAGCAAGCCCGCCCCGGCGCCGATAGCCAGGGCCAGCGGCAGGCCGATATACAGCGCCTTTTTCGAACGTGATTTTGTCATTGCCATCTCAGTCAGTTGAGGCCTTTGCTATCAGGGAAGAACGAGCGATGGCGGCGCAAATTTAGGTGGCGGGGGCAGGGCGGTAAATTTCATCGGGTTGCAAACGTTCTAGCTCTGATCAAGCCGTTTCCTAAGGTAGCCAATGACAATCTCTCGACGTGGGTTCATCGCAGGCCTGGCGCTGACCGGTGCAGCCGTGCCCGCGGCCTTTTATGCCCATCGCGAGTTGACACGGGAAGACGCGTTTCCCATCACCCCCGGCGAAGCCACGGTCGACCTCGCTGACACCCAGGGCCAACACCTGGCGAACACCCTGCGGGGCGTTTGGAGCCTGCGCCTGGAAGGCCGCGATGCCGGCCTTGCGGGCCTGCCGCTGCAAGGCCTGGAGTTGCTGCTCGACATCGCCCCCCGTGGCCGTGGCCTGCGCGGTTATCTGGACACCGCCGAGCAATTGCGCGCCGACGGCGAGCCGCGCTACCGCGTCTTGGGCGACCTACTGACGGGCGAGGGCGCCGTGCTGTATTGGCGCTTGATCGACCGTGATTCAGCCGGCGCCGTGCCGGCCTATGAATTCAAGATGACCCTCGATGAAGTCTGGGCCGATTTCGGCAATGCCGGCAGTGCCACCCTCAGCGGGCACATCCTCGACCTTGAGCGGCCCCTGGCGTTGACCGAACGCGACAACCGTTTTATCGCCCACAAACAACTGTTCCCCGAAGCCCGCCAGCGCATCGGCCTCAACCCGACCTTGCTGGCCTGGCTGATTTCTCCCGAGCACCGCCTGTTTCACCAACTCTGGCACGCCACCCGTGACCAGTGGCACAAGCTCTCCGAAGAAAAACGCGAAGCCCTGCGCGGCATCGGCTGGCAGCCCGGGCCCCGTGGCCAGGAACGCGACGCCCGCGGCAAGCGCAAAGACCGCAACGGTTCGGGCATCGACTTCTTTTTCATGCACCGCCACATGCTCGGCACCGCACGCTCCATGCAAGACTTGCCCTCCTGGCCGCAATTCCCCGAGCCGCAACCGCCGTTGGAGCGGGACCGGCTGGGGTTTGTGCGCTACTTCGACAACCACGACGGTTTCGCGCTGCCGCCCTGTTGGTCGGCGCCGGATGACGCCGACTACACCCAGTGGGTCAGCGATATCAAGGCGGCAGAGACTTACCACAGCAACTTTCAGGTGTGGGAATCCCAATACCGCGACCCGCGTTATCTGGCCAAGTTGACCCTGGGCCAACTGGGCTCGGAAATGGAGCTGGGCCTGCACGACTGGTTGCACATGCGCTGGGCCTCGGTGCCCCGCGACCCGTCCAACGGCGCCCCGGTACCCTTCGCCCGGGACCCCGCCGACTTTGCCGCACGTTGGTATGCGCCGGAGAACGACTTTCTGGGCGACCCGTTTTCATCCCATGTAAACCCGGTGTTCTGGCATTTCCACGGCTGGATCGATGACCGCATCGAAGACTGGTTTCGTGCCCACGAGCGCTTCAACCCAGGTGAGGTGAGCCGACTGGAAGTCAACGGCGTGGCCTGGTTCGCGCCAGGCCGCTGGGTCGAAATAGGCGACCCGTGGCTGGGCCCGGACACCCACGGCTGCAGCACCACGCCGGGGCTGCAGCAGGGGCGTTCGATGGAAATGGATCCGGAAGTCATGAAGCTGGCCCTGCGCATTACCTTCGGTGCCGATGAAGAGCTGCTCAAGGGCCTGTTCAAACGTGTACCGCAGCGGCCATGGTATGCGCGGCATTTGAAGCTCACGCGCACGCTTTAGACGCCGTGGAGGCGTTCTAGGCTATGGCTATCTCTGCCGCATACAGGCCGCTGACACTGCGAGGATCCCCTATCTTATTGATCAGGTATAACTCATTGAATTCCGACACGGTGTAACCGTCGGCCCTTTTGAGCGGCTGGAACAAATGGCTGGTCTGGCCACTATTGAGTACGCGCTCCATGCCGCTGCGCATGGCCGCCTCCGTGGGGAATTTGGCGAGCCCGAGGTTGGGGTCATAATAAAACCAGGTTTTTTTGCCATTCACGACTTTGACGCCGGCTGTGACACCGTGCTTCGAATTGCTGATGAGCAGGGCTTTGGACGTCGTGGCCGTTGCCAAATCCGAGATGATCCTGTCGTACGTCGCATGGCGGGTGAGCTGCCCAGAGTGAAAGTCATTTCTGAGGGTGCTCTGAAAGTTCTTCAGGCTGTCGCGGAACCTTTCAGTATTGGGGTGCTTGGGGTGCGCCATACTGATGAAGAAATTTTTGATCAACGTGTCTTGCGCGTCATCCAGAATGGCCAATGCCATGGTATTGGACAACGCGGCGCAGCCGCCTTCGGATGTAAGGTCGACCTGACTCAGATAATAGCCTTGCGGCATGGCGATCACTGTGCCGCCGGCGGCAGTCACGTCATCGGTGAATTTTCTGCTGAGTGCAAAGCTGGTTTCCATCGTTCGGTGTTGCATATGCTTGAACAGAGCACCGACTTCGGCAGATGTCAGATCCGGGTCCAATATCAATTCGCGCAGTTGATGCATTTTCATTGTCGGTGAGAAGTCGTCTATCCCGTCTGGGATCCCCCTTGCGAGCGCCTCTTCAAACTGCACTTGTTCTGGTGTCGCGGGCTTGCCGGGCAATGGTGTTCTGGGCGGAATCAGCTTTTCGTAGAGTGTGTTGACTTTGCCTGGCAGCGCCTCCAACTCATCAATGCGCCTGGACAGGCTACCCAGCACCTCGGGTGAAGCGCTGGCGTCCATGGCCAATTTTTTCAACTGGGTGATGCCCAGTTCCGCAGAATAGCCAGACACGCCAGGTGCAGGGAGCGCGTTGTACCCCTGATTGAACGCCGCCTGGCCCGTGGTGGTTGCTGTTGCTGCGGCAACGGCGTCGTTAAAGGCTTCCGGTAACGGGATATCGGGTTTTGCCGGGTTGAGCCAGTTGGCGACCCACTCACCGATGGTGCCTTTGATCTCACCCTGGGTTGCCAGAACGTTGGGTGTGAAGCCATTGGCAGGCGCGCCGTAGGGCATGCGGGTAATGGGGTCGTAGTGGTGCAACTGTCCGTTTTTAAATACCACTACACTATCAACGGTGCGCCCGCCGGATGTGATCGAACCCAGCAACGCATTGCCATGTTCCTGGCTGATGGTTTTGAGCCAATCAAGGCTCTTGTCCGTGTTCTTCATGTTGGTCAGCCACGCTGTGGTCTTGGTCACCCCTTTGCTGACGAGGTTTGCACCGCCAACGGCCAAGTCAGCCAACCCGTCTAGAGGGTTGAAGTTGCTCAAAGTGACCATGCCGATGATTTTGCCCGTGCGTGCGGCTTTAGCGGCAAGGGAGGCGGCGCTCCCCGCGACCTTGGTCAGTTTGCCGATATTGGCCGCGCCGGCTGTCAGAAAACCAAACACATCCAGGGCCAAGTCAAAACCGCCCTCGACGTAGTTGCCTTTTTTGAAGTTATCAATCGCCGAACGGAAAGGAATCAGGTTCATGAAAAAATCGTTGACCTGATTGGCTTTCTCGTTCGCCAGGTCCTGCGTCGTTTGCCCTCTGGCGTATTTCTCAATGTCCGAGTCATCGAGATTGAAGTGCTCAACGAAGGCATCAGCGATGTGTTGAGTGCGAGCGCTGGCAAAACTATCGATAGCGGCGTCAGTGGTGGCGGCGCGTTCATTTGCGTGGCTGGCGCTGACACCCTTGGGTACGAACACGCGGGTGCTCAGCTCGACATTGGCTTCCCTGGATTCGCGCTCCTTCACTGCCCAGCTTTCAACGGGCACGATGGTACCTTTGGTCACGTCGATACAGTAGCCGGTGGATTGGCCGTCGCGTTCGATTTTTACCAGCAGTTTTTTTTCATAAATGGGGTCGTACTTACTCCAGAAACCCAACTGAGTGGAGGCGTTCCGATAATAAGTAATCTTGCCGTATTCAAAGTTTTTACGGTCTTGCAAGGGAAGCTGCGCGACCAGGTGTTTGACCGTCGTGGCAAGGGCGACCTTTTTCTTCTTGATCGTTTCCTCAAAGCGCTTTTCGAAGTTCTCGCTTACCCCAAACCGGTAGCGGGCGTTCAAGTCGTTGATCGGGACGCGTTTGTCCGCTGATTCAAAGAGATAGGGCAATCTCAGATCCATCATTGCGATGTCCAGCATCGAGTGAAGGCCGTGTAGCCATGTATGTGCCTTGTTCTGCCCTCTGCGCGGAATAAAACTGGTCTTGATCAGTTTTTGTTGGAACAGATCACCCAGGTCGCCATACCGTTCCACCAGCACGGCCATGGCCATTTTTTCTCGGGTGGGGAGCTCCAGGTCCAGCACGCCAGAGGCGGCAAGCATGTCCTGCTGCCGGGCTGTGAAGGTGGTTTTCAGGGTTTCCAGCTCTTGCGAGGTGTATTGAGTGTCGTCCTTGCGGGCAATCACGTTATGGCAAACCCCCCAATCTACCAAGGCCGTCGTGCGAGCTTGTGCCGCCGCCTCGGGTTGCGCCTGCCTGGCCCGTTCGCCCGCCTGCATCACTTGGACATAGGTCATGCCGGGGACTTTTCCCGGCGTGCCCGCTTCGATGCTTGCCGCGCCAATCACCAGGTTCAGCCAGGCGGGGCTGCCTTGTTTAACGGTGGGCGGGATGTCTTTGATCAGATAGACGGGGGCCTTGCGCGCCAGTAATACATACGCGGCCACTTTGGACAGCGCGGGGCTGATCCTGGCGCTGTCAACCAGGTGCTTGCTCAATGCATCCAGAACCGCAGACGCAGGTTTACCCCAATGGTTTTCGTGTGCCAGGTCGAACCCCGCCACTTTATTACGTTCAGGGGCGGTGATGGATTCAGGGTCCAGTTGCAGGGTAATGGCGGCCATCAGATAGTCCGTGGCGCTGTTGGCAGTGGCAATACCACCGGATTGCTCCTGCAGGTGTTTACCCAGCGCTTGCCCCTCGCGGGAGCAGAGCAGGGCCTCCAGCGTCTGGGCGGGGTCACTCTGCCCCTCTGGGGGCAGTGGGTGCTGGGCGAGTAAAGCATCCAGTGCGTTCGGGTAGCCTGACTGCATGGAGACAATGCGTAGTCGGCTCTGCTCAGCCTGGCTCAGGGGCATTGACCATGATAACGCTCCGCCAAAATTACCCAACGGTTGCGCCAGGGCTGCGTCTCTCACCGTCTGTATCAGTTCGGTCAGTGAAAGCCGTGTGGTGGGCATCGGCCAGCCCTTGGCCCTGATAAAACTTTCCAGTGTCGCGCCTTCACTGGGGCGCATAGGGAGCGATGAGTCAGGGTGAATATCCAAGGGTGCTTTTAAGGCTGCAAGTATCGCTTGCGGCGTGGTGTTTGCATCCAGCTGCGCCGCGATGTTGGTGAGTTTTGTTGTCAGTGTTTGCAGGTCGTGTCTGTCGCCGAACCCTTCTTTGAAGGTTTTTGGCGCAGAGGCGGGCGACTCGGCGGCCGGGGCTGTGGTTGGCGGCTCGATTGCTGTTGCCTGGCTGGGTGTGGGAGTGTGGAAAGGGGTGTCATACCAGTGAGGTTTGGCGGGCGTGGTTGTGCTGAGCATGGGCGGGGACCTGTAGGGCGAATATCAAATAGGCAAGTTTCCTGAGGGGAGCGTCTGAATTTCAGACACTTTGTTGGGTGAAGGAAAAGGGTGCGGGAGTTCCGCTCAAGCAGAGGTTGGAGTGTGACCAAGCACGACACGCGGCCAGTGGCTTGTCTGTGGGCTGAACAGTCTTCAGGCTTGCTCTTGTTCACGCAATTGCGCGCTCATCTCATCGCAACTGCGTACCCAGTCACTGAGCCACTGCGGCAGCGCCGGCGAGGTGTCGTCCAAGCCCAGCTCGCGGACAAATTCGGCCGGCGGCAGGGTGCCCTTGGTGCAGCGAAACAGCCCGCGCATCACCACCACGCCGACCACCCGCCCATTGCTGACGAAGCGGTGCTCCATCAGGTTCCACTTGTGGTCCCAGCCGAGAATGCGGGTATGCACTTCGAATGCCTCGAACAGCTTCAATTCCCGGCGAAACTTGCCCCAGGTATCGCCGACTATCGGCATCGCCTTATGGCGCAGCGCCACGCGAAAGGCGCCCGTGCGCAGCACAAAATCCATGCGTGCCACATCGGCCAGGGTGAAATACCGGCCATTGGTGACATGCCGGTTCAGGTCCAGGTCCAGCGGCCAGACGCGCATGCGCACCACCGTGGTGGCCAGGCCGTGAGCCGGTTTGCGCCAGGGGCGGCGCAACAGCATGTGCAGTAATCGAAACCAGAGATTCATAAAGACGCCAGACAGTTGATCAATGGCCGCACTGTACGGGGGCGGAATCGGCTAAGGTAGATGCGTAAATGACTTATTACATGCGAAAAGTGCAAGCTGGAGTTTTTACATGCACGTCACCTTGCTCCTGGCGGATCAGTGTTCCGCTGCCAGTGCCACCCTGGCCATGGAAATGCTCAAAGCCCACCCTTCGAGGTGACGCTCGCGTCCCTGGACGGTCAGCCGGTGACGGTATGGGGTGGGCAATGCCTGCAGGTGCACGGTTCACTGGCGCAGATCGCCCACACCGACCTGGTGCTGATTCCCGGGTTTCTCTTTACCCTCAAGGAAGCCCTGCCGACGTTCGCCGCCTACGGCCCCTGGTTGCGTGAGCAGCATGGGCAGGGCGCTGTATTGGCTTCGATGTGCACGGCGGCCTTCATGCTGGCCGAGACGGGCTTATTGCACGGCTTGCGTGCGACGACTCACTGGGCATTTGCCGGGTTTTTCCGGCGTCGGTATGCCCAGGTCGGCCTGGATGCGGGGCAGATCCTCTGCGAAGAAAATCGCCTGATCACCTGCGGCGGCGCTACGGCGGCGATGGATTTGATGCTGCACCTGATCCGCCGTTTCGGTTCGCCGGAGCTGGCTCATACCTGCGGCAAGTACTTGCTGATCGATGCTGGGCGCACTGAGCAGTCGGCCTACGCGATGTGGTCGCTGCCCAAGAGCCACGGTGATGCGCAGATCCTGCGTGTGCAGCATTGGTTGGAGCAGCACTTTGCGCAGTCATTGGTGATCGACGAGGTTGCCCAGCGCTTTGGCTTTGGGGTGCGTAATTTCAAGCGGCGTTTCAAGGAGGCCACGGGGTGTACGCCGATTGGTTATCTGCAGAGCCTGCGTCTGGAGCGCGCCAAGCAGATGCTTGAGTCGACACGGATGACGCTCGACAGCATCACGTATGCGGTGGGTTATGAGGACAGTAATTCGTTTAGGCGGTTGTTTCAGCAACGGGTGGGGATGCTGCCGGCGGCGTATCGCAAGAAGTTTCTGACTGGCCCGTGATCCAACTGTGGGAGCTGGCTTGCCTGCGATGACGGCCTGCCAGCCGCCCATATCTACCTGAAACCCCACGATCCAATTGTGGGAGCGGGCTTGCTCGCGAAGGCGGCTAGGCAGTCAACACAGTTGGATTGTGTACATATCCATTCCTGCGGTAACGGCCACTTAGGGTTCCGCCCTGACGGCGGGTCACTTTGGAAAAGCCCCAAAGTAACCAAAGGGCTCTTGCCCCACCACTCGGCACCTCGCTTAGGCTCGGTGTGCCCGTAATCCGCCAGTGATTTGGGGGGCCGCCGCCACGCGCCATCCATGGCGCGGGGCGGCTAAACCGGCATCCCTGCCGGTTTACCCCCCAAATCCCTGTCGAATTCCGGCCAGCGTGGTTCAACGGGGCGCCTGAGATCAAGATCAAAAGCGGCTCGCTTCGCATCGTGGTTACCGGGGAGGCAGTGTGATGTAGAAATTGAAGACGAAAAAAAACCGGCTGATCAGGCCGGTTTGGGGTGTCCCGCCAACAGTGCGGGGTTATACGTGGGTGCTCAGCAAGCGCTCGGCACCACCTTCAGCGAGTCCACGTTCCTGCAAGCGATCCGCACCGCCTTCAGCCAGGCCACGTTCTTGCAGGCGATCCGCACCGCCTTCAGCCAGACCACGTTCTTGCAAGCGATCAGCACCGCCTTCAGCGAGACCACGTTCTTGCAAACGATCCGCACCACCTTCAGCCAAACCACGTTCTTGCAGGCGATCCGCACCACCTTCGGCAACACGGGTTTCTATCAGGCGATCCGCGCCACCTTCAGCCACAACCGGGTGGGCAAAAGCGTTTGCAGCGAGTACCGAGAAAGCGAGGCTAAGCAGGATTTGGCGTTTCATGATGGTGTGCTCCGAGTATTTAAGTTGGGTGCCGTTTGGCATGGGTTTGATGTTACGCGTTGCATTTTTTAAGAGAACTTCATTGCGCTGATGGTGACTATCGACGCCAACGATGGTCCCGCTGGCGGGACCATCACTGCGGCCGTCATGGCATTTGCGGCAGTTCGTTGGGGCGCAGGTCAAACACCAGCACTTCGGCGTCTTCGCCATGGCTCAGGCGGATCTGGCGTTCGTCCCGTACGCGCACACCGTCGCCTTCCTGCAAGCGCTGGCCGTTGAGTTCCACGCTGCCGCGCGCCACATGGACGTAGGCGTAGCGATCCGGCGCCAGTTCCAGGCGGGTACTTTCGTCAGCATCGAACAGGCCGGCATACACCCGTGCGTCCTGGCGCACTTTCAGCGAACCGTTGGCGCCCTCCGGCGAGATGATCAACTGCAAGCGCCCACGTTTTTGCGCTTCAGTGAAATGCTCTTGCTGATAGCGCGGTTTGGCGCCGGCTTCGTTGGGCACGATCCAGATTTGCAGGAAGTGCACGCCATGACGCTGGCTATGGTTGAACTCGCTGTGGGCCACGCCGCTGCCGGCGCTCATCAGTTGCACATCGCCGGGGCGGATTACTGAGCCGGTGCCCAGGGTGTCCTTGTGTTCCAGCGCGCCTTCGAGCACGTAGGAGAAGATTTCCATGTCGCGGTGCGGGTGCTGGCCGAAGCCTTTGCCTGCGGCGACGCGGTCATCGTTGATCACCAGCAGGTCGGAAAAGCCCTGCTCCTTGGGGTTCCAATAGTTGGCAAAAGAGAAGGTGTGGAACGACTTCAACCAACCGTGATTGGCGGCGCCGCGTTCGGAAGCTTTGCGAAGGGTTAGCATGGTCCAGTCCTCAAGTGAGCGCGGGCTGCGAGATGCAGGGCGCTGGCGTTGAGAAGAAGGTTAATGGTTAACGGATGATTGATTAAGAAGGTGAAAATAGAATAACTGTCGCTTTCAGGTTGACAGTTAAAGTCGTGCCATAATGCTCGCCGCACTCCTTCTCGATGGACATTCCCCGCTTATGAAAACCGTGGCCATGGCGCTGTTCCCGGACTTCCTGTTACTCGACATGGCCGGGCCGCTGGAAGTGTTTTCGATTGCCAACCGCTACCTGCCGGGGGCCGATCACTACCAGATCCTCACCATCGGGACCGAGCCCGGCCCGTTGCGGGCGTCCAACGGCGTGAGCGTGCAGACCGACCTGCTGTTGGAACAGGCCCAGGCGGCCTATGACCTGCTGCTGGTGCCCGGGGGCCCCGGCGCCTATAACGAATGCCATCCCGCGTTGTTGCCCTGGCTCAAAGCGGCGGCGCCACGGGCTCGGCGTTTTGGCTCGATCTGCACCGGCGCTTTTGTGCTCGGCCACGCAGGCTTGCTCGACGGGCACCGCGTGACCACCCATTGGCACTACACCGAGCGGTTGATCAAGGCGTTTCCCAACGCCATCGTCGAGACCGATCGCATCTATTTGCAGGACGGGCGCCTGATCACCTCTGGTGGCGTCACCGCAGGTATCGACCTGGCGCTGTCGGTCGTGGCCCAGGACCACGGCAAGCAAGTGGCGGTGGACGTGGCCAAGGTGCTGCTGGTGGTGATGAAACGCCAGGGCGGCCAGGCCCAGTTCAGCCCGATGACCGCCGCCGTGGCGCCGCAAGAGACCCCGATCACCCGCGTGCAGAACCACGTGCTGGCGCATCTGGAACAACCCTTTACCATCGAGTCCATGGCCGAGCTGGCCGGCATGAGCGCGCGCCACTTTGCGCGGCTGTTCGCCAAGGATGTGCAGATGACGCCCATGGCGTTCCTGCAAGGCGCCCGTATCGACCGGGCCCGGCACCTGCTGGAAGCTACCGACCTGCCGCTCAAGACCGTGGCCTTCCACGCAGGCTTTGGCAGCGTGCGGCATATGCGCTTTCTGTTCAGCGAAAAGCTCGGGCTGAACCCTACTCAATACCGACAACAATTCAGTTAACGACAGCATGTCCGTCTCAGGCACCCGATTGTCCGTATCACTCCCCGTGCCAGCATTGTCCTGTCATCGCCAACTGGCAAGATAGCGTCGAGCCCATGGAAAAAGGATGCGCAGGCACTCAAGCACGGGTGTTTCAGCGCTGTGACGGACATGCAAAATGCTACGGCGGTGAGCTTTGGCCCCTACACCTTTCATCGGCAGCAGCGCCTGGTCAGTAAGGCGGGCTGGCCGGTACCGCTGGGCGGGCGAGCCTTGGATATTCTCGCGGTACTGCTCGAAGCGCCTGGGCACTTTTTCAGCAAGGCGACCTTGATCGAGCGGGTGTGGCCCAACAGCGTCGTCGAAGACAGCAACCTGCGCGTGCACATTGCCGCATTGCGTCGCGCCCTGGACGGCCAACGCTGGATCCTCAATCACCCCCAGCGCGGTTACTGCTTCGCTGCGCCTGCGCAGGACGCGTTGCCGACGCTGCTGCCTCAGCACAACCTGGCTGCGCGGCTGAGCCCGGTGTGGGGGCGCGATGAACTAGTGGGCGTGCTGGCGCGGCGTTTGGCCGTGCAGCGCTTGTTGACCCTCACCGGCGTGGCCGGCATTGGCAAGAGCACACTGGCCCTGGCCCTGGCCGAGCGGGCATTGCCGCGTTATCGCGACGGCGTATGGTGGCTCGACATGGCTGTTGTGCAAGCGCCGAGCGAACTGCTCGTTAGCCTGGCCAGGGTGTTGCAGTTGCATTCGGCGCCCGACAGTTTCAACGAACTGGGCCGGCGCCTGGCCTCGCGCCAGTTGCTGCTGGTACTCGACGGCGCCGACCTGCTGCTGGGCGCGTGCCGACAGCTACTGCGTGCGCTGCGCGAGACGGCGCCTGGCATCAGCGTGCTGATCACCAGTCGCGAAGCCTTGTTGGCCCCTGGCGAGTGGGCGGTGCGCGTGCCTCGGCTGGCGGTGCCGTCGCCGTCGGCCAATGTCGAACAGGCGATGGCCTGTCCTGCGGTGCAACTGTTCGTGGCGCGCACGCGTGCCAATCAGCAGGGCTTTGATTTGCGGCCCCAGGATTTGGCGCCGCTGCGCGACCTGTGCCGGCGCCTGGACGGCCTGCCGTTAGCGCTGGAATTGGCGGCCGCCCAGGTGGATGCGTTGGGTATCGGCGGTGTGCAGATGCAAGTACGCACGGGCTTGCAAGTGCTGGCCCGAGGGCGGCGCACAGCGGTGGAGCGCCATCGGTCACTCAGCGCGGCCCTGGATTGGAGCTACGCGCGCCTGAGCCTGCCGGAGTGCTGGCTGTTTCTGCAATTGAGCCTGTTCAAGATGGCGGTCACCTTACCTGGCCTGAATGACATGGTGGCCGGTACCGAGCTTGAACACGCTGACCTGTCTTACCTGCTGGCACGCCTGGTCAACGTCTCGCTGCTGAGCGTCGAGCCCGGCTTGGGCCCGCCGCGCTATCGCCTGCTCAACTGCGTGCGCAGCTACGCCCTGGCGCAATTGCGCGACCCGCGCCAGGTCGAGCGTTTGCAGCAAGGCTACGCGCCTTGCCTGGGCGCGTTCTCAGGCCGGCCGTTTGTCCTGCAACTCGTCGAGCAGGCAGCGCACGCGCAGTAGATCCTGGGTAGCGAAGCCTTCGCTGAAGCGTGCATGGATTGAACCGAGCAAGTCCCTGGCGAGCTGAATGCGCCCCTGCTGTTGCCATAATTGCGCCAGGGATTCGCCGCAGCGCAGCTCCCAGGCCAGCGCACCTTGCTGGTGCGCCAGGCCCAGGGCTTCCAGCAGCAGGTTTTGCGCGGCGTGCTCATCCTCTAGCTGCAAGGCGTACACCCGCAGAATCTCCGGGGCGCACCAGCCCGCCGCGCCACTGCGGGCGCGTTCCAGGGTGGGGGCATCCACGGCATGGGCACCGAAGGTGATCAAGGTGTCTTGGACCAGGCCCAGGCCTTGCCAATCCGGGTGGCCAAGAATACCGGCGTAATGCCCGGCCCAGGTCTGGAACAACTGCACCGAATGCTTGTGTGATTGCTCCAGCAGCAGCCGTTGCAGGGCTTGGGCGTCGTCTTCGGCGCCGTTGTAGCGGGCGATCACCACCCCAGCCAGGGCCAGGGTGTAGCAGATCGAGGTGCCGTGGTTGATCTGTAGCGCCAACTCCAGTGCCTGGCTGGCGGTGCGCCAGGCGCGATCGGGGAAACCCTGCAACCACAGGATCCGCGCCAACACGGTCAAGGAGGCGACGCTCTGGTCGTATTGCACGCCAACCCCGAGGGCAAAGCGGTTCACGTGACCGCTTTGGGACATACGCTGCAGCACCTGCTCGGCGTGGTGCCGCGCAAGGGCCTGGTTACCGGTGTAATGCTGGCCCAGCGCACGCAGCCGCTGGGTGCTCAGGTCCAGCAACGGCTCGTTGCGTGGGTCGAGCCGTTCGAACTGCACGCACAGCTCCTGCGCTGGGCCGTAGCGCCCGGCGCACAGGTTCACCGCCATCAGCCCGGAGACCGCACGCAACTGGCCGGCACGGTCGTGGCGCGCCTCGGCCAGGCGCGCGGCCCCCTCGAAGGCTGCAATGGTGCGAGGCGCAGCGCCCATGGCGTGATAGGAAAGGCTACCCAGGGCCAATTGCAGTTGCAGGGTCAATTGGGTGCAAGGCGCGGTGACCTGATCGATCAGCGCCAGTGCCTGATCCACATAGCCGCCGTGTTCACGCAGCAACGACAGTTCTTGCCACAGGGGCATTGCGCTGACCGTCAGGCGGATAGCCAGCAACTGCGCACCGCTATCGGCAAAGCCCCAGTCGAGAGCGGCGCGCACGTCTTCGCGCAGCGGTGCATAGCGGTCGATCCACGGCTGCGTGGCGATCAAGTCCCAGTCGCCCTGGGCCTGTTCCATCAGCGCCAGGCAGCGTGCAGCGTGGCGCTCTCGCGTGGCATGCAGCTCGCAGGCCTGGCTGAGCTTTTCCAGGGCGTAGGTGCGGGTGATATCCAGCAGGCGATAGACCATCTCGTCATCGCTTGCTTCCACATTCAACAACGACTTGGCCACCAGTTGCGTGATGGAGCCCAGCACTTCGGCGGGGGCCACTTGCTCCCCGGCGATCACCGCCGCTGCGCTGACCAGGCTGAAGCCGCCACGGAAGACCGCCAGGCGGCGCAGGCAGATTTGTTCGCACTCGGTGAGCAAGTCAAAGCTCCAGTCGAGCGTGGCGCGCAGGGTCTGCTGGCGGGGCAGGGCAGTGCGTCGCCCGCGGGTCAGCAGGCGAAAGTTGTCTTCCATCTGCACCAGCAGGCCCGGCAAGCCAAACCGTTCGATTTGCGCGGCCACCAGTTCGATCGCCAAGGGAATGCCGTCCAGGCGCTGGCAGATATCAATCGCCAGGGGCAGTTCAGCGTCGCTGAGGGCAAAGCTCTCCTGGTGAGACATGGCGCGCTCGATCAGCAATTGCATGGCCGGGTAACCCAGGGCCTGGGCGCGGTTGCCGGTGGCGGGCGGGCAGGCCAGCGGTTCAAGGCGCTGCACATATTCACCCTCGGCGCGCAGGGCTTCGCGGCTGGTGGTGAGAATGTGCAGGTGCGGTGCATGGCGCAGCAGGGTTTCACTGATCAGGGCGATGTCGTCGAGCAGGTGCTCGCAGTTGTCGATCACCAGCAGCATCTGGCGTGCCTGCAGGCTGCGGGCGAGGCTGGCCAGGGCCGTATTTTCTCCCGGTGTCAGGCCGAGCAGAGCGGCCAGGTTGGGCAGGATCATCGACGCCGCACTGAGCGGCGCCAGGTCCAGCAGGTGAATACCGTCGCGGTAATGCCCGATCAGCAATTCGGCGACGCGCAAGGCTACGGTGGTCTTGCCGATGCCACCGGCGCCGGTCAGGGTGATGAAGCGTTGCTGCGGCAGTTGTTGTACCAGGGCGTCGATCAGCGCTTGGCGGCCGATCATGCGCGTGCGCCGCAACGGCAGGTTATGGCTGGGGCGTTGGGGAGCACCGTCGGTGGGCAGCGTCATGGGTTCGATGCTCAATGGCGCAACAAAACTGTAGCCGCGCTGGGCGACCGTGACGATATAGCGCTGCCCGGCCTGGCCGTCACCCAGTGCCTTGCGCAGCGCCGCCATGTGCACCCGCAGGTTGCCGTCTTCCACCACACTTTTGGGCCAGACCCGTGCGATCAACTCCTGTTTGCTCACCACATTGCCGGCGTGCTCCAGCAGGATCAGCAGAATATCCACCGCCCGCCGCCCCAGGCGCAACGGGCGGCCGGCCTCCAGCACCAGGCGCTGGCGCGGGTGGATGCGGTAGGGGCCGAAATGCACGGCCTGGTCGCTCAAGTCATTCATGGCTGCCCAGGTTCTGGAGGAAGGGAGCGGCCAGCATATTCCAGGTACGTGCAGACCACTAGGCAGCGATCACATCAGGTTTGCTGCGCGAGTGGTGGTTTCGCCAGGTCATCGGGTTGACGCCTTCGCTGCGGGTGAACATATGGCAAAAGTGCGCCTGGTCGCAAAAGCCACATTCCAGGCTGATCTGCGTGAGGCTCAGGGACGAGCCGGTAATCAATTCCTTGGCGCGCTGGATGCGCTGCTGGCGAATCCATTCCTGGGGCGACAGCCCGGTGGTGCACTTGAAGGCGCGGGAAAAGTGGCTGCGCGACAAGGCGCAGGCCTGGGCCAGGTCGGCGATCGCCAGGCTTTCGCCGAGGTTGGCAAGGATCAGTTGCTTGGCGATGCGCTCACGCCGGGGGCACAGGCCCCCGGTGGCGGGCAACCGGGGGGCATATTGCTCGAGTCGGGCCATGACAAATATCCGCAGTCGATGGGAACGTTCCCGGTGGATGGGTGCAGTGTAGACGCGCTTCATCTTGTTGCCGGGCCGCCTGGCTGACGAGTTAATCGTTGTTAATTTCGCCAGGTGCGGTGCTGGAAAAGACAGCACAGCTATGCAATCGAAGGCGTGCAGTGCATGCTTCCCTGGCCCTCTGGAAAACGTTTGGATAACGCCCATGAACCGCAACGATCTGCGCCGCGTCGATATGAACCTGCTGGTGATTTTCGAAGCCTTGATGTTCGAGAAAAACCTGACCCGGGTCGCCGAAAAGCTGTTTATCGGCCAACCGGCAGTGAGCGCCGCGTTGGGCCGCTTGCGCGATTTGTTCGACGACCCGTTGCTGCTGCGCAATGGCCGTGCCATGGAACCCACCGCGCGTGCACTGGCGATACTCAAGGAGCTGCAACCGGCCATGGACACCATCTCGGGCGCCGTCAGCCGTGCCAAGGATTTCGACCCTTCCACCAGCTGCGCGGTGTTTCGCATCGGTTTGTCCGATGATGCGGAGTTCGGGCTGTTTCCGTCGTTACTCAGCCGCCTGCGCGAAGAAGCGCCGGGCATCATCGTGGTGGTGCGCCGCGCCAATTACCTGTTGATGCCCTCGCTGCTGGCCAGCGGTGAAATTTCCGTGGGGGTCAGCTACACCACCGACCTGCCGGCCAATGCCAAGCGCAAGAAGCTGCGCGATATCCCCTGCAAGGTCCTGCGCGGCGATGACGGCGAGGCGCCGCTGACCCTGGATGACTACTGCGCCAGGCCCCATGCGATGGTGTCGTTCTCCGGCGACCTGAGCGGCAATATCGACCTGGACCTGGCCCGCATCGGCCGCTCGCGCCGGGTGGTGCTGGCGGTGCCACAGTTCAGCGGCTTACGGGCGTTGCTGGCGGGCACGCAAATTATCGCCACTGTGCCGGATTACGCCGCGTGCGCGTTGACCGAAGGCACACGCCTGCGCGCCGAGGACCCGCCGTTTGCGATTGATGCGGCGGAGCTGTCGATGGTGTGGAGCGGAGTGCATGACAACGACCCGGCGGAGCGATGGCTGAGGGGCAGGATTGCGGAACACATGGCCCGCGCGACGTAGCTTTGCTGCAATTGTAGGAGCGAGCTTGCTCGCGAAAAACCTGAGGACGCCACGTTGAACCAGTAAGCCCGCGTTATCGTTGAGGTTCTTCGCGAGCAAGAACTAGGCGTCCCCCTCGCTCCTGCAAAAAGCCAAACAGCACATACATCCAATTCTCCCCACCGCTCAACGGGCCAGACTCTCCCCATCGCTCAATACCCCGGGGAAGCACTCAGCCATGGATTCAACCACCAACACCAGCCCCGACGAAGTCGTCACCCTGGTCGTCAAGCACCGGGTCAAGCCCGGCTTTGAAGTCGAGTACGAAGCCTGGCTGCGCCGCATCGTGCGCATTGCGGGCGAACGCCCTGGGCACCTGGGTGTTGACGTGGTGCGCAGCCAGCAAAACGGCATGGCGCTGTTCACTTGCGTGCTGCGCTATCGCTCGACCAACGCCCTTGAGCTGTGGCTCGGTTCCCCGCAACGCCAGGCCCTGATCGACGAAGCCGCGCCCATGCTGGCGGACGGCGACCAAACCGAAATCGGCGCGGCCAATGAGTTCTGGTTCACGCCTCAGGCCGAGGGCGGTGCCAAGCCGCCGCGCTGGAAGCAGGCGGTGGTCAGCCTGTTTGTGATCCTGCCGCAAACCTTGCTGCTGCCGTTTATCTGGGGGCCGATCCTGCGGTTGCACCCGTTTTTGTCCAATTACGTGGTCTCCACCTTCCTGGTCACCCTGACTATCGTGTTGCTAGTGGTGTACCTGCTGATGCCGGCGGCCACCCGCCTGTTCGCTCCCTGGCTTGAAGCCTCTGTAAAGGAAACCCTATGAACGCCGATCTGATTCTGTTCAATGGCCAGTTCCACACCGTGGACCGCGAAAACCCACGCGCCACCGCCGTGGCCATCCACCAAGGGCGCTTTGTCGCCGTCGGTACCGACGGCGAAGCCATGGCCCTGCGCGGCAGCGGCACCCAGGTCATCGACCTCAAGGGCCGCACCGTGATTCCCGGCCTCAACGACTCGCACTTGCACCTGATTCGTGGCGGGTTGAACTACAACCTTGAACTGCGTTGGGAAGGCGTGCCGTCCTTGGCCGATGCCTTGCGCATGCTCAAGGACCAGGCCGACCGCACGCCCACGCCGCAATGGGTGCGCGTGGTGGGCGGCTGGAACGAATTCCAGTTCGCTGAAAAGCGCATGCCTACCCTCGAAGAACTCAACCAGGCGGCCCCGGACACCCCGGTGTTCGTGCTGCACCTGTACGACCGCGCCTTGCTCAACCGCGCCGCACTGCGGGTGGCGGGCTACACCAAGGACACGCCGAACCCGCCGGGCGGTGAGATCGTGCGCGACAGCAACGGCAACCCCACCGGCATGCTGGTGGCGCGGCCCAACGCGATGATTTTGTATTCGACCTTGGCCAAGGGCCCGAAACTGCCCCTGGAATATCAGGTCAACTCCACCCGACAGTTCATGCGTGAACTTAATCGCCTGGGCCTGACCAGCGCCATCGATGCCGGCGGCGGTTTCCAGAACTACCCCGATGACTACGCGGTGATCGAGCAACTGGCCAAGGATCAACAGTTGACGGTGCGCATCGCCTACAACCTGTTCACCCAGAAGCCCAAGGAAGAACTCAGCGACTTCAAGAACTGGACCGGCAGCGTCACCTTGCACCAGGGCAATGACTACCTGCGCCACAACGGGGCCGGCGAGATGCTGGTGTTCTCGGCGGCGGACTTCGAAGACTTCCTCGAACCCCGCCCGGACCTGCCGCTGACCATGGAGCAGGAGCTGGAACCGGTGGTGCGCCACCTGGTGGAGCAGCGTTGGCCGTTCCGTCTGCATGCCACTTACGACGAGTCCATCTCGCGCATGCTCGACGTGTTCGAGAAGGTCAACCGCGACATCCCGTTCAATGGCTTGCCGTGGTTCTTCGACCACGCCGAAACCATCACCCCGAAAAACATCGAGCGTGTGCGTGCCCTCGGTGGCGGTATTGCGATCCAGGATCGCATGGCGTTCCAGGGCGAATACTTTGTCGAGCGCTACGGCGCCAAGGCTGCCGAAGCCACGCCGCCGATCAAGCGCATGCTGGCCGAAGGCGTGCCGGTAGGGGCGGGCACCGATGCCACCCGCGTGTCGAGCTATAACCCTTGGACCTCGCTGTACTGGATGGTCAGCGGCCGTACCGTCGGAGGCCTGGAGCTGCACGCCGAGGGCTTGCCACGCCTTACCGCGTTGGAGTTGTTCACCCACGGCAGCGCCTGGTTCTCGTCCGAGCAGGGCAAGAAAGGCCAGATCAAGGTCGGTCAACTGGCGGATGTCGCCGCGTTGTCGGCGGACTTTTTCAGTGTCGAGGAAGAAGCCATCAAGTGGATCGAGTCGGTGCTGACAGTGGTCGGCGGCAAAGTCGTGTACGGCGCCGGCGACTTCGAAGATTTCGCACCGCCACGGGTACCGGTACTGCCCGACTGGTCGCCAGTGGTCAAGGTGCCAGGGCACTGGCGCCCGACGTCGCCGATGCAGGCCCAGGTTCACCAGTGCAGCGGCCCCTGTGGCGTGCATGCCCACAGCCATGAAAAAGCGCGCCTTTCCAGCGTGCCGGTCAGCGACTTCCAGGGTTTCTGGGGTGCGTTCGGCTGCTCCTGCTTTGCCTTTTGAAGAACACCCCCATCCCCAAAGGAGTTACCCATGACTTACAAGCGCTTGAACAAAGACGATGCTGTTGTGCTGTTGGTTGATCACCAGACCGGCCTGATCTCCCTGGTGCAGGATTTCTCCCCCAACGAGTTCAAGAACAACGTACTGGCCCTGGCCGACGTGGCGAAGTTCTTCAACCTGCCGACCATCCTGACCACCAGCTTTGAAAGCGGCCCCAACGGCCCACTGGTGCCTGAGCTCAAAGAACTGTTCCCCGACGCGCCGTACATCCCGCGCCCAGGCCAGATCAACGCATGGGACAACGAAGATTTCGTCAAGGCCGTCAAAGCGACCGGCCGCAAGCAGATCATCATTGCCGGTGTGGTGACCGACGTGTGCGTGGCGTTTCCGACCCTGTGTGCCCTTGACGAAGGCTTTGAGGTTTTCGTGGTCACCGACGCTTCCGGCACCTTCAACGAAACCGTGCAACAAGCCGCCTGGGCACGCATGACCGCCGCCGGTGCGCAACTGGTCAACTGGTTCTCGGTGGCCTGCGAGCTGCAAGTGGACTGGCGCAACGACATGGAAGGCCTGGCCAACCTGCTCTCGCCGCGCATTCCCAACTACCGCAACCTGATGAACAGCTACTCGGCGTTCGCTGCCAAGTAACCGGGTCTGTAAAACACCGCAAAACCCTGTGGGAGCTGGCAATCTGGCTCCCACACGGGTTATGTATTGCCCGCAACATCAGCGCCTGGCACAGATCCCCTGTGGGAGCGGGCTTGCCCGCGATAGCGGTATGCCAGCCACCGATTTTTCAACTGAACCACCGCCATCGCAGCATGGGTATCTACACAACTGTGCAGTTCGCCGCAGCCGCCGGTAACCATGATGTGAAGCGAGCCGCTCTTGATCTGCTTTTGATCTTAGGCGCCCCGTTAAACCACGCTGGCCGGAATTCGACAGGGATTT
>NZ_QODJ01000064.1:0-33692 GCF_009935965.1 Pseudomonas sp. L13 | reverse complement strand
TCTTTCGTCTCAACCGAGGCGCGCATTCTACAGCAGCCTCATTTGCTGTCAAGTGGTTATTTTCAGAAGTTTTCGAAAATTTCTTCAACAACTTCAACCACTTGCGCTTGCGATCTCTCGTAAGCGGGAGGCGAATTCTACAGGGACCGCCATGAACGTCAACCCCCTTATCTGAAAAAAAGCGAAACACTTACTCGCCTATAAAAACCAGGGTACCCACCGCCTCTATATAGAAGGAGCGCACAACCTAGGGACGCGAATTATCCCCACCCACGCCAATGCATCTGGATCACAACCGAAAGAAGCGCGGCTGGATCCCCAACAAGCTAGGAACGAGGATGACTGTTGTTGAGACCAGCGAATACCAGGAGGGGAAAGCTTTACAGAGATGGTGTCCCAGGGCCGGTTCGAACGGCCAACCTTCCCCTTAGGAGGGGGATGCTCTATCCAATTGAGCTACTGGGACAAATGCCACGCTTACCCTGAAGGGCTAGCGACAGACGGCGTGCATCTTAACGGCTGAGGCTGGTTTTGTCATGTCGTCCGTTGGCATTTTGACTGTAGGCCAATCCTTGCGCGTACGTTCATAGCCTCATTCAGCATGCCAAGACTTTCACCCTCATCGTGCAAATTGCACTACCCCAATATGCCATCATTGCAAACTGCAACCCAGCGCCCTCAAAAAACAAACATAACTCATTGTTTTTATTGGAATAATAGATTGGCACGACATCTGCAAAGCCATAATCACAAAACCAATCGTTCCAGGCACCGTGGAGACTATGATTATGAACAGCGCCCTTCTAGTAGCACTGAACGCTGTGGCACTGGCTACGGTGGTGACGTTTCATTTTCAGCCGACCAGTACTGAAGACGGCGCGCAAATCAGCCAAGCCATTCCCCACCATCTGCAACAGCGCCCTCAGTTGGCACTAATGACTGCAACCCCCCAGCCTCCCATCCGCCTGACCCAAGATACACAGTCAGCGCCAGCGGCCGAGCATTGGGTTTTCTGAGAACACTATTCATGTCGAAATCTGCCTGGTTGTTTCTGTGCCTGACGCTCCTATCTGTTGCGCTAGGCCTGGGAGCGACATCACAACAAACTCAAACCCTAGCCTTCGTCGCCAGCGCCGTGCTGGGCAGCCTACTGGTACTGACGCTCATCAAGGGTCGCCGAATCAAATTCGATCCACTCCTGCGCTAACCCCCCTTCCCCATCTACCTCCCCTACCTTATGTCGCCTGACACTCGTAAATAGGCGAACAGCTACTAACCTTAAGCTTGAGGGCAAAAGGCCATATCGCTGTAGGACGGGCGCCCTTCAACCCAGATGCCGTGCAGGCTTGAGCGAAGATTGACGGGCTTCGCTGCAGTCGCAGGATTTTTTTAACCAGTCCGCAAAAACGCAAATCAGTACTGGCATAAAGCCTGTAGGCGGTTCAATATTTGTCACAGAATTGACGCCAATGAAATGTCAAATCTGAGGCATGATGCGGCCTCTTTGCAATTCGGGTTGAACTTTGGTCGTGAGCCTTGTCTTAACACTCATCTTGCGGCCAATTCCAGAAACCGCTCCCCTGAACTAACCGGTTAAATATATGCGCCCATTGAAACAGGCAATTTATTCCAGCCGTACGGCTGACAAATTCGTCGTACGTCTGCCAGACGGAATGCGGGAACGCATTGCCGAGGTGGCTCGCAATCATCACCGCAGCATGAACTCCGAAATCATCGCACGCCTGGAACAAAGCCTTATTCAGGAAGGTGCCTTGGGTGAAGAGTTGAGCATGCGCCTAGACAGCCCCGAGCTGTCACTGCACGAACGCGAACTGCTGCAGCGTTTTCGTCAGCTCTCCCACCGCCAGCAAAATGCTCTCGTCTCGCTTATCGCGCATGACGTGGAGGCGGCCGCAGAAGCCAATTGATTGACACCTGAAAGCCGAAGCCAGCCATGTGCTGGCTTTTTTTTGCCTGGAGTTAGGGAATAAGAAGCAAAGCGAGGGCAGGTTTGCCCCCGCTGGAAGGGTCAGAGCAGGAAGATCGTTGCCAGGCCCAGGAAGATGAAGAAACCACCACTGTCAGTCATGGCCGTGATCATCACACTGGCCCCCATGGCGGGATCGCGACCTAGACGCGCCAAGGTCATGGGGATCAATACCCCCATCAAGGCCGCCAGCAACAGGTTAAGGGTCATGGCCGCAGTCATTACCACGCCCAGGGACCAACTGCCGTAGAGCAAGTAGGCCACCACGCCAATCACACCGCCCCACACCAATCCGTTTATGAGGCCTACAGCCAGTTCCTTGCGCAGCAGCCGTGAGGAATTGGCGGTACTGACCTGGTCCAGCGCCATGGCGCGCACGATCATGGTGATGGTCTGGTTCCCGGAGTTACCGCCAATGCCCGCCACAATCGGCATCAACGCCGCCAAGGCCACCAGTTTTTCGATGGAGCCTTCAAACAACCCGATCACGCGAGATGCGATAAACGCGGTAATCAGATTGATAGCCAGCCAGGCCCAGCGGTTATGCAGTGAACGCCAGACCGACGCGAAAATATCTTCCTCTTCACGCAAACCTGCCATGTTGAGGACTTCGGTTTCACTTTCCTCACGGATCAAGTCGACGATTTCATCGATGGTCAGACGACCGATCAACTTGCCGTTCTTATCCACCACCGGAGCCGAGATCAAGTCGTAACGCTCGAATGCCTGGGCCGCGTCGTAGGCATCTTCGTCCGGATGGAAGCTCACGGTATCACTGGCCATCAGGTCAGCAACTTTCTTCTCCGGATCATTGACCAGCAGGCGCTTGATCGGCAAAACGCCCTTGAGGATCCCCTCATAGTCGACCACAAACAGTTTGTCGGTGTGGCCGGGCAATTCTTTGAGACGCCGCAGGTAACGCAACACCACTTCAAGGCTGACGTCTTCGCGGATCGTGACCATCTCGAAGTCCATCAGTGCGCCGACCTGGTCCTCGTCGTACGACAGCGCGGAACGCACACGCTCACGCTGCTGCGTATCGAGCGCCTCCATCAACTCATGGACAACATCACGGGGCAGCTCAGGGGCCAGGTCAGCCAGTTCGTCCGCATCCATCTCCTTGGCGGCAGCCAGGAGTTCGTGGTCATCCATGTCGGCAATGAGCGTCTCACGCACCGAGTCCGACACTTCCAGCAGGATGTCACCGTCGCGATCAGCCTTGACCAACTGCCACAGGGTCAGTCGATCATCCAGCGGCAAGGCTTCAAGAATATAGGCGACGTCGGCGGAGTGCAGGTCATCGAGCTTGCGTTGCAACTCGACGAGGTTTTGCCGGTGAACCAGGTTTTCGACGCGGTCGTGGTTCGGACCTTCCTGGCGGTGCGTGAGGTCTTCGACCACGCGCTGACGCTGCAGCAGCTCGATAACTTGAGCCAGACGATCCTGCAGGCTTTCTTGTGTTTTCTTTACTTCTACTTCGGTCATAGGCGAACTCCACTCCCAGCAGCGGGGCACGCCGGAAGGATCAATCAGTCAATTCATGATTGGTAAAACGGGGTACTGAGTAACTACTGGGTAAGTCCATGGAGGTATTCCACAAGCCCCGGCGGGGCTGACGGGCGCATGATACACCGCCCGAACGTTTTAAACGTTAAAAAACTGGAAAGAACAAGCGCTTGCACGCCAAAGCTCAGTATTGGCTGCATCTATGAACTGCGACGACGCAGGCGCGGGGGAAAACACATGAGGAGGGGAGAAAAAGGAGAACGCCGGATAAAACCTACACAAACCCCAGACGGCAAAAAGCCCGCACTAGGCGGGCTTTTTGTTTGTATGGTGCACTCGACAGGATTCGAACCTGTGACCGCTCGGTTCGTAGCCGAGTACTCTATCCAGCTGAGCTACGAGTGCAAATTGTGTTTTTAGACCAGGTCACAACTGGTTGGAGCCAAGCTACCTGCATCGCTGCAACTAACTCTTAAATGGTGCACTCGACAGGATTCGAACCTGTGACCGCTCGGTTCGTAGCCGAGTACTCTATCCAGCTGAGCTACGAGTGCATTTGTTGCCGCGCATTATAGGCCGTTCAATCTCTATGTAAAGCTATTTTTTCGAGTATTTTCAACAACTTACCGAAAAAATCAGATTGCAACGTACTAAGCAAATAATGGCGGAGAACGGGGGATTCGAACCCCCGACACCCTTTTGAGGTGTACTCCCTTAGCAGGGGAGCGCCTTCGGCCACTCGGCCAGCTCTCCGCAACACGGGGCGTATATTAACCACGTTCCTCCCCGTTTGCAAACATAAAAAACGATAAAAATTAAAGGCTTGGTTCTTCGTCCTTCTCTTTCTTGATCCGCAGGTAGATTTCCTCGCGGTGGACCGCCACCTCTTTCGGAGCATTAACCCCAATACGTACTTGATTGCCTTTGACGCCGAGCACGGTCACGGTGATTTCGCCATCACCGATAATCAGGCTTTCTGCGCAACGACGAGTCAGAATCAGCATACCTTTCACCTCACGCATTTCAGTTCAGGAACAACAGTCTGCAAAAAAAAAGCATTCAACCTACAACCAAAAGGTCGTAGCCCTACTCGCTAAGTATTGTCGAGCCCATGCAAAAGACCATGTACCCCACAAAAAAATGAAAGGCGCGGTAAACCGCGCCTTCCTGGCAACGCATTACTCGCCCTGTCGGGCCGGAGCATCCAGCTCAAAAGCGGTATGCAGCGCGCGTACAGCCAGTTCCAGGTACTTCTCTTCGAGCACTACCGAGACTTTGATTTCCGAGGTGGAAATCATCTGGATGTTGATACCTTCCTTGGCAAGGGCCCCGAACATACGGCTGGCAACGCCAGCATGGGAACGCATGCCCACCCCTACGATCGACACCTTGGCAATCTTGGTATCGCCGATCACTTCACGGGCGCCAATCTCGCTCGCCGTGCTCTGCAGGATTTTCAATGCTGCATCGTATTCGTTGCGGTGCACGGTGAAGGTGAAATCGGTGGTGTTATCGTGCGAAACGTTCTGCACGATCATGTCGACTTCAACATTTGCATCGCTGACAGGGCCCAGAATCTTGAAAGCCACGCCCGGGGTGTCTGGCACGCCACGGATCGTCAGCTTGGCTTCATCGCGATTGAAAGCGATGCCGGAAATGATCGGCTGTTCCATGGATTCCTCTTCATCAATAGTAATGAGGGTGCCCGGACCCTCCTTGAAGCTGTGCAATACGCGCAGCGGAACGTTGTACTTGCCGGCGAACTCCACCGCGCGAATCTGCAACACCTTGGAACCAAGGCTGGCCATTTCCAGCATTTCTTCAAAGGTGATCTTGTCCAGGCGCTGGGCCACTGGCACGACGCGTGGGTCAGTGGTGTAGACGCCATCCACATCGGTATAGATCTGGCATTCGTCAGCCTTGAGCGCTGCCGCCAGGGCCACACCGGTGGTGTCCGAACCGCCACGACCGAGCGTGGTGATGTTGCCGTGCTCATCCACGCCCTGGAAACCCGCTACAACTACCACGCGCCCTGCTTTCAGATCAGTACGAATTTTCTGATCATCAATTTGCAGGATCCGCGCCTTGGTATGTGCGCTGTCTGTAAGAATGCGCACCTGGCTACCAGTGTAGGACACCGCTGGCACGCCACGCTTGTTCAGCGCCATGGCCAACAGCGCAATGGTCACCTGCTCGCCCGTGGAGACGATCACATCCAGCTCACGCGGCAGCGGCTGTTGATCACCACTGATGGCCTTGGCCAGATCGATCAGGCGATTGGTCTCGCCACTCATGGCCGACAGCACCACTACCAGGTCATCACCGGCATCGCGGAACTTCTTAACCTTGTCGGCGACCTGCTCGATTCTTTCGACAGAACCGACCGAGGTGCCTCCAAATTTCTGTACGATCAAAGCCATTTCCAAGCCGCCTCAGCCCGTAAAGGGGCGCCTAATATCAATCCACCCGCACTGAACAAGCCCGTGACTAGACCACGGGCCGGTTAACAGTGCCTTAAATACCTGCCTCGACAAATGGCACGGTCAAGGCCAGCGCCGCGTCCAGGGCTGCGGCATCGACACCACCGCCTTGTGCCATGTCCGGACGACCACCGCCCTTGCCGCCTACTGTCGCAGCGGCTTGCTTCATCAAATCACCGGCTTTGAGTTGGCCAGTCAGGTCCTTGGTTACACCAGCAACCAGAACGACCTTATCCTCATGGACACTGCCGAGCAGGATCACTGCGCGGCCGAGCTTGTTCTTCAACTGATCGACCAAGGCCAACAGCGCCTTGCCATCCTGGCCGTCCAGGCGCGCCGCCAGGACTTTTACATCCTTGACGTCAACCGCCGCGGCCGACAGGTCATCGCCCGCAGCGCTGGCCGCCTTGGCCTGCAACTGCTCCAGCTGTTTTTCCAGCGCACGGTTGCGCTCCAGCACGGCGGACAACTTGTCGATCAGGTTGTCGCGGCTGCCCTTGACCAGGCCGGCCGCTTCCTTGAGTTGTTCTTCGGCAGCATTGAGGTAAGCCAGGGCCGCAGCACCGGTCACCGCTTCAATACGACGTACACCCGAGGCCACACCGCCTTCGCTGATGATCTTCAGCAGGCCGATATCGCCGGTGCGGTTGGCGTGGATACCACCACAGAGTTCTACCGAGAAGCTGCCGCCCATGCTCAGCACGCGGACTTCGTCGCCGTACTTCTCGCCAAACAGCGCCATGGCGCCTTTGTTCCTGGCGGTCTCGATGTCGGTTTCTTCGGTTTCAACCGGGGTGTTCTTGCGAATCTCGGCGTTGACGATGTCTTCCAGGGCCTTGATCTGCTCTGGCTTGATCGCTTCAAAGTGGCTGAAGTCAAAACGCAGGCGCTGGCTGTCCACCAACGAGCCTTTTTGCTGCACGTGCTCGCCCAGTACCTGGCGCAGTGCGGCATGCAGCAAGTGAGTAGCCGAGTGGTTCAACGCGGTGGCATGCCGTACGTCGGCGTCAACCTGGGTGTCTACGGGCGCACCCACGGTCAAGTTGCCCAGCACCAACACACCGTGATGCAGGAACGCCCCACCGGTCTTGGTGGTGTCGCGCACGTCAAAACGACCGGATGTCGAGCTCAGGAAGCCGCAGTCGCCAATCTGGCCACCCGACTCGGCATAGAACGGTGTCTGGTCCAGCACCACAACCGCCTCTTCACCTTCGCTCAATACATCGACCGACTTGCCGTCTTTATAGATGGCGACGATCTTGGCCGAGCCCGCAGTGGCCTTGTAGCCGGTGAACTCGGTCGGTACGTCGACCTTGACCAGGGTGTTGTAGTCCAGGCCAAAGGAGCTGGCCGAACGCGCACGCACGCGCTGGGCTTCCATCTCACGCTCGAAACCGGCTTCGTCGACGGTCAACTCACGCTCGCGGGCGATGTCGGCAGTCAGGTCCATCGGGAAACCATAGGTGTCGTACAGCTTGAACACGACATCACCCGGCACCACGGTGCCTTTGAGCTCAGCCAGGTCCTGTTCCAGAATCTTCAGGCCGTGCTCCAGGGTCTTGGAGAACTGCTCTTCTTCAGCCTTGAGCACCCGCTCGATGTTGCTTTGCTGTTGCTTGAGCTCTGGGAAGGCATCGCCCATCTCGGCAACCAGTGCGGCCACGATCTTGTAGAAGAAGCTGCCGGTAGCGCCCAGCTTGTTACCGTGGCGGCACGCGCGACGGATGATGCGACGCAGCACGTAGCCACGGCCCTCGTTGGACGGCAGCACGCCGTCGGCGATCAGGAAACCGCAGGAACGGATGTGGTCCGACACCACCTTGAGCGAAGACTGGCCTTCATTGGCGCAGCCAATGGCCGCCGCCGAAGCGCTCAGCAGGTTGGTGAACAGGTCGATCTCGTAGTTGGAGTGAACGTGCTGCATCACCGCACTGATCCGCTCCAGGCCCATGCCGGTGTCCACAGACGGTGCCGGCAGCGGATGCAACACGCCGTCGGCGGTGCGGTTGAACTGCATGAACACGTTGTTCCAGATCTCGATGTAACGGTCGCCGTCTTCTTCTGGCGAGCCTGGCGGGCCACCCCAGATATCGGCGCCGTGATCGTAGAAAATCTCGGTGCAGGGGCCGCACGGGCCGGTATCGCCCATGGTCCAGAAGTTATCGGAGGCGTAAGGCGCGCCTTTGTTGTCGCCGATACGGATCATGCGCTCGGCAGGCACACCGATTTGCTGGGTCCAGATGTCGTACGCTTCGTCGTCCGTCGCGTACACGGTGACCCAGAGCTTTTCCTTGGGCAGCTTCAGCACGCCGGTGAGGAAGGTCCAGGCGAACGTGATCGCGTCTTTCTTGAAATAGTCGCCGAAGCTGAAGTTACCCAGCATCTCGAAAAAGGTGTGGTGACGGGCGGTGTAGCCGACGTTTTCCAGGTCGCTGTTCTTGCCGCCGGCGCGTACGCACTTCTGGCTGCTGGTGGCGCGGGTGTAGGCGCGCTTTTCCTGGCCCAGGAAGCAGTCCTTGAACTGGTTCATCCCCGCGTTAGTGAACAGCAGGGTTGGGTCATTGCCTGGGATCAAGGAGCTGGAGGCTACACGGGTGTGACCTTGCTCTTCGAAGAAGCGAAGGAAGGCTTCACGGATTTCTGCGCTTTTCATTAGGTTCTTCCACGGAGGCTGCGGCCAAAGGCCAGTGCGCAACATCATCAGACGGAGCGACGGCAAAGGGCCGCATTATATCGGCCCTTTGCCGGTGGTACAGCGTGTTTATGTGATAGAAACAGTCAATTAGACGGCCTGCACTGTCATTTCTGCGAAAACGCGACGAATGTCTGCAGCACTTGCTCGATCTGCGCCCGGCTCACGTCCAGATGGGTAACCATGCGCAGGCGCGGCGCAGCGCTCAACTTGACTCCACGCTCAGCCGCAAAGGCCTTCAGCGCCTGCGCCTGATCGCCTACCTGCACATACACCATATTGGTCTGCACCGGCTCGACGCTGTAGCCGGCCTTGCGTAACTCATCGCCCAGCCATTGGGCATTGGCATGGTCGTCAGTCAGGCGCTGTACCTGATGGTCCAGGGCATACAAGCCTGCCGCCGCCAGGGAGCCGGCCTGGCGCATGCCGCCGCCGACCATCTTGCGCAAGCGCCGAGCCTTGGCGATCAGCGCCGTCGAGCCACACAGCACCGAGCCAACCGGCGCGCCGAGGCCCTTGGACAGGCACACCGACACCGAATCGAAATGCTGGGCGATTTCTCGCGCATCCACGCCCAGCTTGACTGCCGCGTTGTAGAGGCGCGCGCCATCCAGGTGCAGGGCCAGGCCATGCTCGTGGGTAAATGCACGGGCCTTGGCCAGGTAATCCAGCGGCAGCACTTTGCCCTGCATGGTGTTTTCCAGCGCCAACAAGCGCGTGCGGGCGAAGTGGCAGTCGTCGGGCTTGATGGCTTCAAGCACCTGGTTCAGATCAAGGGAGCCATCGGCTTGGACGTCCAGGGGCTGCGGCTGGATCGACCCCAGCACCGCCGCGCCGCCGCCTTCGTATTTGTAGGTGTGGGCCTGCTGGCCGACGATGTATTCCTCGCCGCGCTCACAGTGAGCCATCAACGCCAGCAGGTTGCTCATGGTGCCGGTGGGTACGAACAGCGCCGCGGCAAAGCCCAGGCGCTGGGCCAGTTCGGCCTCCAAGCGATTGACGCTGGGATCTTCGCCGTAAACATCATCGCCACTGACGGCGCTGGCCATCGCGTCGAGCATGGCGGGGGTGGGTTGGGTCACGGTGTCGCTGCGCAGGTCGATCACGGTCATCAAGGGGGCCTCTGACGGAATGGGTAAGTCCTTTTGTGTGTGATTACTGCGGGCAAAGCCACGGAATATCAAGCCCCGATTACATTCATTCGAATACCAACCAAACAAACCGATATAAGTTATCGAGACGGCAACCGTGCAGTTTTTGAAAAACCATGTTAAAAACTCTGCGCCGCCAGGGTTCTGGCGGCAACGTTCTCAGGGCGGGGTGCAATTCCCCACCGGCGGTAATTGCACGCAATGTGCATAGCCCGCGAGCGCTTGGCGCTTCGAACTGCTCAGGCAGGACGGCGACAAGGTCAGCAGACCCGGTGTGATCCCGGGGCCGACGGTCATAGTCCGGATGAAGAGAGAACGGGATTGGCACCTAAGGGCCGCGCGCCTGTTTACGCATGCGTACCCTTAAATCCCATTCGATTCATAACGCCCTGTTTTTTTCTTAAACAGGAGTCAGAACATGCAACCCACCGCAATCGACAGCAAAAGCAAAAACCATCACGGCGAGCGCGTCGCGTTTATCCAGGCCTGCTGGCACAAGGATATTGTCGACCAATCGCGCAAAGGCTTCCTCGCCGAAATGATCGCCCAGGGTTATCAGGAATCGGACATCGACTTCTTCGAGGTCGGCGGCGCCTTTGAAATGCCCCTGCACGCCAAGCTGCTGGCCAAGACCGGCCGTTACGCCGGCATCGTCGCTGCCGCGCTGGTGGTGGACGGTGGCATCTACCGCCACGAATTCGTCGCGCAATCGGTGGTCAGCGGCCTGATGCAGGTGCAGCTGGAAACTGAAGTGCCGGTGTTCTCGGTGTCCCTGACGCCGCACCACTTCCATGCCGGCAGCGAGCACACCACGTTCTTCTACGAGCACTTCGTGCACAAGGGCCAGGAAGCGGCGCGCACCTGCGCCGATACGCTGCACAAGGTGCGTGCGATTCGTCGTAGCGAGCCGCGGGCGGTAGCGGTCTAAATCCAGTGTGGGAGCTGGCTTGCCTGCGATGCAGACACCTGGGTTTATCAGTGATACCCAGGTGATGCTATCGCAGGCAAGCCAGCTCCTACATTTGGTCGAGCCAGCCTTGGCTCTTAGGCCAGGCCGGCGTCCGTGGTGGGCACGATCAATATCCCGGCGCGCAAGCCGTTCTTCACCTTAGGGTTGGGGAAGATGATGCGGGCGCCCTCCTCCTCGATCACCCAGCGGGTCTTGGCCACGTCTTCGGCCAGCAGGTAGCCCTTTTCCAATTCCGAAAAGTTTTCCACATCTGCGGGCAGGTGCATCAGGAAGGCGTCGCTGTGCTTGATCACTTCGCGCGCGACGGCGAAGAGTTGCAGGCCGTCGAGGCTACCGGTCTCAGGCTCGTTGCCCTCGATGATCTGCTTCAGACGCGCTTCCAGGCGCGACACGTCCACACCGTCGTTCTGCCCGAACGGGCGCGCCTTGCCCAACTCCAGGGTGAACGCCTCGGCGCCGAGTTGCTCGTAGGTAAACGCGGTGAATGTAATCGAGGTTTTGTTCTGCAACAGCACCGCCTGCATGCCGGCAGCGTTCAAGCGCTCCAGCTCACGGCGCGAATGCTGTCTGTCTTCCTTCCACGGGTACAACGCGAACTGCTCGATTTTCGAACCACGAATCGCCGTATGCAGGTCGTAATGCAGGCGCGAGCGGCCAGGCTGGCTGAAAAAGCTGCGGGCCAATTGCTCAAGCTCAGCGGCGCGCATGGCTTCGGGGCCGATGTTTTGTTCATGACGGCCGTTGAACAGCCGGTTGACGTCCAGTTCGAGGTAACGCTCACCGCGGCGCATGGCCTCGGTATTACCGAACAGGAACAGAATACGGGTGCGGGGCTTGATCTCCCCGCGGGCGATGCCATGCAACAGGCGGTCGAGCAGTTCGATCGGCGCGGTTTCGTTGCCATGGATGCCGGACGACAGCAGCAAGTCGCTGCCGTTGTCCAAAGCTTCAGGAGGACGCACTTCAAGCGCGCCTTCGCTGAGCCAGCGCATCTGCACGCCGTCGACAGTCAGTTGAATTTTTTGCGCCGGTTCACGACCGGCGAGGGTCAGTTCAAGCAGTTTGCCGAGGGCGAGCATAAGCAGCTTCCTTAGTGGTTGCAGCCTGGGCCGTGGACGTGATCGTCGTCGTCACCTTCAACGTCGGCCGGTTCCATTTCCAGTTGCAGGCTCATCAGGTTGGTGGCCAATGGGCGCATCAGCAGGTTGGCGTACTCGGCGTCGCCTTCTTCTACGTCCACGCCAATCAGCAGTTGGCCGCGGCCATCGTGCTGGATCCAGATCTCCTTGCCCTGCCAGACCACGGCGACGCGGGTGCAGGAGGTTTCCAGCTGGGTGCCGTCGGTGTCTTCAAGGATGAGTTTCAGGGTGTCGGTCATAAATAAAATATCTCAGCCGTGTGGCATTAATTGATCTGGAAAGGATAAACCGAGCCCAGTTTAAGGATTTGCGTCAGTTCATCCAGTGCCGTCCGGCACTCAAGCAGCAACTGCGGGTCAGCCAGGTCGGTTTCGCGCAGGCTGTCGCGGTAGTGTTTGCCCACCCATTGGGTCAGGGTTTCGTACAACGGCGCGGTCATGATAACGCCTGGGTTCACAGCCGCCAGCTCGGTTTCGTTCAACGCCACGCGCAGGCGCAGGCACGCGGGCCCGCCGCCGTTCTGCATGCTTTGCTTGAGGTCGAAGACCTTGACTTCGCGGATCAGCCCGCCGGCAGCGGTCAAACCTTGCAGGTACTGCCACACGCGCTCATTGGCGCGGCACTCTTGCGGCACGATCAGCAGCATCGAACCGTCAGGACGAGTCAGTAACTGGCTGTTGAACAGGTAGGAACGCACCGCGTCTTCGACACTGACCAACGCGCGAGGCACACACACCGACTGGAAGTTGCCGCCCAGCTTGCCCAACTTGCCGTGCAGTTCGGCGAGCATCTGTTCAGTGTTGAGGAACGCATCCTCGTGATAGAACAGCACCTCGCCGTTGCCCACCGCGATCACATCATTGTGGAACACACCCGCATCGATCACCGCCGGGTTCTGCTGGGCGTAGACCACACCGTCATCCTTCAAACCATGCAGGCGCGCAACGGCTTGGGAGGCTTCCAGGGTCTGGCGCGCCGGGTACTTCTGCGGGGCCGGGTAACGGGGGTCGAAAGCACTACGGCCGAAGACGAAAAACTCCACGCCCTCCTCACCGTACTCACGGCAGAAACGCGTGTGGTTGGCCGCGCCTTCATCGCCAAATTGCGCCACTGCCGGCAAGGCGGCGTGGTGAGCGAAGTACTTGCCATCGGCGAACATCGCCCCCAGCACGCGGCTGGTGGTGGGGTGTTCGATGCTGCGGTGGTATTTGCAATTGAGGTTGGCGGCAGTGAAATGCACGCGGCCGTCTGCGGTATCGGCGCTTGGGCTGACGGTGGCGGCGTTGGCTACCCACATGCTGGAAGCCGAGCAGCTCGCTACCAGCAAAGGCATGGCCTGCTTGGCGGCCTGCTCAATCACCTGGGCGTCGGTGCCGCTGAAACCCAAGCTGCGCAGGGCGGCCACATCCGGGCGTTCCTGGGGCGCCAACACACCTTGCACAAAGCCCATGTCCATCAGGGCTTTCATTTTCTGCAGGCCCTGCAACGCCGCTTCCTTCGGGTTGGAAGCCTGCTGGCTGTTGCTTTGGGACGCGACGTTGCCGAAGGACAAACCGCCGTAGTTATGGGTCGGCCCCACTAGACCGTCAAAATTGACTTCACAGGATTTCATCGGCGAGGCTCCACGAACATCTGTTTTTATAGGCATCAACTGCAGATCTATATCTGTTAACCCGACCCAGTGTGGGAGCTGGCTTGCCTGCGATGCAGGCGACTCGGTCTTTCAGCTAAACCGAGGTGATGCCATCGCAGCGATGCGGCGATCCGACAAGCCAGCTCCCACATTAGATCGGTGTCACCCTTACTTCAGCGTTATGCCGGGGGTGAGCGTTGCCGGGACTATCAGGCTTGGCGTCTCCAGCGACGCCACCGGGTACGCGCAATAATCCGCCGCGTAATAGGCACTGGCGCGATGATTACCCGACGCCCCGACACCACCGAACGGCGCTGTACTGGCAGCGCCGGTCAACTGCTTGTTCCAGTTGACGATACCGGCGCGGCTTTCCAGCCAGAACTGCTGGTAACGCGCTTCGGAATCCGACAACAGGCCAGCGGCCAGGCCGTATTGGGTGTTGTTGGCCTCAGCGATGGCACCGGCAAAATCCGCGTAGCGAATCACCTGCAGCAACGGGCCAAACAGCTCTTCGTCTTCACGCTCAGTCACAGCGGTTACGTCGATGATGCCAGGGGTCAGCAACGCGGCCTGAGCCTGAGGCTGGGTCATCTCCAGCAGCGCCACGGCGCCATTGGCCAACATCAGTTCCTGGGCTTGCATCAACGCTTTGGCCGCAGCAAGGGAGATCACCGAGCCCATGAACGGCGCCGGTTGCTGGTCGAAAGCACCCACTTCAATGCTCGCACTCACCGCCACCAGGCGCGCCAGCAAGGCATCGCCCCAGGCACCTTCAGGCACCAGCAAGCGGCGAGCGCAGGTGCAACGCTGGCCTGCCGAGATAAATGCTGACTGGATGATGGTGTACACCGCCGCATCCACGTCGGCGACTTCGTCCACCACCAGCGGGTTATTACCGCCCATTTCCAGGGCCAGGATCTTGTCCGGGCGCCCTGAGAATTGCTGGTGCAGGTGGTTGCCGGTGCGGCTGGAACCGGTGAAGAACAGGCCGTCGATGCCTGGGTTGGCCGCCAGGGCGATGCCGGTTTCTCGCGCGCCTTGCAGCAGGTTCAGCACGCCCGCCGGCAAACCGGCTTCGATCCAGCACTGTACGGTCAGCTCGGCGACCTTGGGGGTCAGCTCGCTCGGTTTGAACAGCACGGTATTGCCCGCCAGCAGCGCCGGGACGATGTGCCCATTGGGCAAGTGCCCAGGGAAATTGTAAGGGCCGAACACCGCCACCACACCGTGGGGTTTGTGGCGCAACACCGCGGTGGCGTCGCCCAGGGGGCCGCTCTTCTCGCCAGTACGTTCGCGGTAGCTTTGTACCGAGATCGCGATCTTGTTGGCCATGCTGGTGACTTCGGTGGCCGACTCCCACAGTGGCTTGCCGGTCTCTTCGCCAATGCAGCGGGCGATTTCATCGGCCCGGCTTTTGAGCGTGGCGGCGAAGGTCTCCAGCACGCTGATGCGTTCTTCGAGCGGGCGCTTGGCCCACGCCGGGAATGCCTGGCGCGCAGCCTGCACGGCGGATTCGACCTGTTCGGCGCTGGCGCCATTGCCGGCCCACAGCACTTGCTGGGTCACCGGGTTGCGCGATTCAAACAGTTCACCCTGGCCAGCCAGCCAGCTACCTGCGATATACAGCGAATTCATTATTTCGACTCCCGAGCAGCAGACAACGCAACAGCACGCACTTGATCACCCACCACCAGTTGCAGGCGCTTGGCGGTCTGTGGATCGACCACCAAGGTGCCTGCCGCCAGGCGGGCCGGAGCGGCGGTGATACGGCACTCCTCGCGTTTGCGGTTATGGATCAGGAACGGCGTGGCGTCGTCCCCCGGTGTGCCGATGGCCAACACCAATGACTGGCTGTCGCGCACCGCACGGATCTTGCTGGTTTCACATTCCACCGCCGGGCCCGCGTCGAAAATATCCACATAGCCCTGGTAGCTGAAGCCTTCGCTCTTGAGCATGCTCAGGGCCGGCTCGGTGTCCGGGTGGACCTTGCCGATCACATTGCGTGCGTCTTCGGAGAGAAAGCAGCTATAAAGCGGAAACTTGGGCATCAGCTCAGCGATAAATGCCTTGTTGCCCACGCCGGTGAGGTAGTCGGCCTGGCTGAACTCCATCTTGAAGAAGTGCCGGCCCAGGCTTTCCCAAAACGGCGAACGCCCGGCGTCGTTGGACACCCCGCGCATCTCGGCAATGATCTTGTTGCCGAACAGTTGCGGGAACTCGGCGATAAACAACATGCGCGCCTTGGCCAGCATGCGACCGTTAAGGCCGTTGCGGTAATCGGCGTGGAGGAACAACGAGCACAATTCGGAATTACCAGTGAGGTCGTTAGCCAGGAACAGCGTCGGAATCTCACGGTAGATATTCAGTTCCTGGGACGCGCTGACGGTCAGCCCTACCCGGAAGTTGTACCACGGCTCGCGCAGGCCAACGGCGCCAGCAATGGCGGAAATTCCCACCACGCGGCCTTCGTCGTTCTCCAGCACGAACAGGTAGTCGGCATCGCCGCGCCCGGCTTCGCCGCGAAAGGTTTTTTCTGCCCAGCCCACCCGGTGGGTCAGGCGCTCTTCGTTGGCCGGCAAGGTGGTAAGGCCGGTGCCAGTGCTGCGCGCCAGATCAATCAGGGCCGGTAAATCGCTGCTGCGTACGGGACGAACGATCATGCTATCTCCTCGAACGGGCCGCTGTTGTCAGCCACCCGCGAAACTCTCTTTTTAAACCGCAACCAGGCGCACGCTGGCGCCTTCGCCAACACCCAGCGCTTCGGCGGCCGCCAGGTCCAGGGTCACCGGCTTGCCGGGCGCGTAGTCCAGCTCCAGCATCACCGCACGGTAATCCTGCAACTGCGCGTTGCTTACCAGGTACTGGCGGCCAACGCCCTTGACCATCTCGCCGATCTTCACCGGCACCACGCGGCTCTGGGCGATCGAGCGAATGCCCGAGACCCGGGCGTGCAGCGTCGGGCCACCGTCGAAGATGTCGATGTAATGGTCAGTCTCAAAGCCCTCACGCATGAGGATGTCGAAGGTGATTTGCGCACGCGGGTGCACCTGACCCATGGCCTCTTGGGCTTCGTCGGGCAGCAGCGGCACGTAGATCGGGTAATGCGGCATCAGCTCGGCGAGGAAGGTGCGGCTTTTCAGCCCGCACAGGCGCTCGGCGGCGGCGTAGTTGAGGTCGAAGAAGTTGCGTCCGATGGCATCCCAGAACGGCGAGTCACCGTTCTCGTCGCTGTAGCCGACAATCTCGGTCACCACCGAGTCGGCAAAGCGCTCGGGATGGCTGGCAACAAACAGCAGGCGGCCACGGGAATTGAGTTCCGACCACGGCGAACCGACCAGCTCAGGCACCACATAGAAGCTGGTGAGCAGGCTGTTGCCGGTAAGGTCGTGGCATTGGGAAAGCACGTGGATCTTGTTGTGGATCTTCAGCTCGCGGGAGGCGTGCACGAAGGTTTCGTTACGAAAGCTGTAGAACGGCTCGGAGTAACCGGCCGAGGCCACGATGGCCGAACAGCCGGCAAGCTTGCCGGTCTCGGTGTCTTCCAGCACGAAGAAATAGCTCTCTTCACCGTTGAAACTCACCTCGGCGGCGAAGGACGCTTCGCTGGCCGCGATCTTGTCGCTCAGGCGTTCCACATCATCCGGCAAGGAGGTGACACCAATCGGGCTGTCCGCAGCCAGACGCTGTACCTCGCCCAGATCAGCCATTTGCGCGGGGCGCATCACCAGCATGGTGTCACTCCTTAACTCGAAAACTCACAGAGGAAAAAATGCCGGACACAGGCTCTGGATACACATCAGTCTCAATGTGTCAGCAGATCCATGTGGGAGCTGGCTTGCCTGCGATACAGGCAACTCGGTCTATCAAGGGCACCGAGGTGATGCTATCGCAGGCAAGCCAGCTCCCACATTTGTTCAGGTCCGGCCAATAAAATGTGTCGCTATCAGGCTTGCGTCAACGTCTTCACAGCACGCTCAAAACGATCCAGGCCTTCATTGATGTCCGCCTCTTCCACCACCAGGCTCGGCGCAAAACGCACCACGTCGGGGCCGGCTTGCAGGATCATCAAGTTCTCTTTCTCGGCCGCGTTGAACACGTCCTTGGCCTTGCCTTTAAACGCATCGCTCAACACGCAACCGATCAGCAGGCCCATGCCGCGCACCTGAGTGAAGATGCCGTACTGCTTGCCGATCTGCTCCAGGCGCGCCTTGAACAGGTCGTGCTTGGCATTCACACCCGCCAGCACTTGCGGGGTGTTGATCACGTCGATCACCGCTTCCGCTACCGCGCAGGCCAGCGGGTTGCCGCCGTAGGTGGTGCCGTGGGTGCCGACCACCAGGTGCTTGGCCAAGTCTTCACGGGTGAGCATCGCCGCAATCGGGAAACCGCCGCCCAGGCTCTTGGCACTGGTGAGGATGTCTGGCGTCACGCCGTAATGCTGGTAGGCAAACAGGTGGCCGGTGCGGCCCATGCCGGTTTGCACTTCGTCGAATACCAGCAGCGCGTCGTGGGCGTCACACAGCTCGCGAGCGCCTTGCAGGTAAGCCAGCTCGGCCGGCAGTACACCGCCTTCGCCCTGGATCGGTTCCAGCACCACGGCGCAGGTCTTATCGGTCACCGCCGCTTTCAGCGCAGCCAGGTCGTTATAAGGAACGTGGGTGATGCCGGTGATTTTAGGCCCGAAACCATCGGAGTACTTCGACTGGCCACCGACATTGACGGTGAACAGGGTACGGCCGTGGAAGCTGTTCAGCGCAGCGATGATCTCGTACTTCTCGCTGCCAAAACGGTCGAACGCCACGCGACGGGCCAGCTTGAAGGCGGCCTCGTTGGCTTCGGCGCCGGAGTTGCAGAAGAACACGCGCTCGGCAAACGTGGCGTCGATCAGCTTGTGGGCCAGGCGCAGCGCCGGCTCATTGGTGAACACGTTGGAGACATGCCAAAGCTTGTTGGCCTGTTCGGTCAAGGCACCGACCAATGCCGGGTGGGCGTGGCCCAATACGTTGACCGCGATGCCGCCGGCAAAGTCGATCAGCTCGCGACCGGCCTGGTCCCACACGCGCGAACCTGCGCCACGTACGGGGATAAAGGCAGCAGGTGCGTAGTTGGGCACCATCACTTGGTCGAAATCGGCACGTTGCACCGGGGCTTGCTCAACGGACATCGGAGTCTCCTGAAGAGGAACGCCTGCCTGGAACTGGCGGGCGATGCAGGGATTGTAAGGACAGTTTTCAGCGCCACCTTGTCGCCAAGCGACAACTTCTTATAGCGCCAACCCCGGTTTTACGCGGGTTTACGGCAATGCGACATATTGCGTCGCAATGGCGCAGTGTAAACGCTGCGCTACGTGAGAGGCAGAGGCACCGCCTGCTGATTTTCACCAACCCCCTTAACTATCTGCCACCCGTGGACCAACCGGACTTGCTGTGATGAGCGTGACTCACCCCACTGAAGGATCAGCCACGTGCCCACACCCGCCCCCGCAACGATTATCCAACGCCTCACACTCGCCGCCTCCCTGGTACCCGCCGGGATTCATACACGCCTGCCGCCCTGGCTGGGAAGCCTGTCCGAGGGTAAACGCCAGGCCTTGAAAGATGCGCCACTTGAGTTTGCCAGCGGGCAGGTCGACGCCAGCCGCCATCAGCAAGTCCCCCTCAAACAGGCCGTAGAGCAGAGCTGGGCTGCGCAGAACGAAGTAGACGCGGCGCTGGCCGACCTCAAGACACCGCAGGCGTTCGCCGCGCCACTGCTGCAACAGGCGCTCAAGACGCGATGGGGCGTGGACATCGACGTCAGCACCACCCATCTGCGCCTGTATGCCCCGCTGACGACGCTGCTATTCCCTATCGAGACCGGCGTCAAAGTCTGGACCGCGTCGCTGGTAGACGCGGCGCTGCACAACTTCGACGCAGCAGAAAGCGAAAAAGGCGCCTACACCGCAGACTCCAGTTTCATCACTCAACCTTCCTCCACCGGCCAGTTCGACACCCTGCCCTCCGTAAACAGCAAAATCAGCATCGAGGCATTCATCGGGCTATGTCGTAAACTGGACATTGGGGCGCAATACCAGGCCTACCTCAAAACGTTTTTCGGCTTCAAAGACGCCAAACGCAAAGCCTCGCTGCGCACTACAGTCACCGAAAGCCTTAAAGCCGAAGCACAAGCTGCCGTGCACCTGGCGCGCCTGCAAAAGGACGGTAGCGAAAGGGCATTACGCACACTCCAGTCCCAGCTCAAAGGGGTCAATGGCCTGACGCTCGAAGGCAAGATCCTGTGCAACCACGACCTGAGCCTGATGGACGCGCCGCTGGCCGGCATCGTGCTGTTCGCCGCCGACTTGGAGCTGCACAGCAGCGCCGTGCCCATGGTGGTGTACATTCCCGGCGACCCGAAGGCCCCCCTGAAGTATTACCGCGACGGCATCGCGTTTATTCAGGATTTGACCCGCAAATTGCGCGACGCCGACTATCAGGCGTTTTTCAGCCGCTTTATCAGCCACGAACACCGCGCCTACTTCTTTGCCGATCTCAATAACCGTTTGTCTCAGATAACCTGGCATCAGCCAGTTCCCGGCGACCCCAGGCCGACGTGGCGCACAGAACCTGTTGCCAACCCCAATCTGCAGGTGCACGCAACCAAAATCAGCGGCGACCTCTACGAACATCTTTATGAAATCAAACTCAACAGGCTGCTCAATGACGCGCGAAGCATCGCCGTGTCCACCGCCGACGCCGACAGCAAGGCACGCTGGCAGCGCTGGGACATCGTGCAAAAAATAGGTAAGGCCCTGCTCGAAATCGCTGCCTTCATCGCCACCCCGTTCGTCCCCCCGCTGGGCTTGCTGATGCTCGGCTACACCGCCTATCAGCTGCTGGACGAGGTGTTCGAAGGCATCCTCGACTGGGCCGAGGGCCTCAAGCGCCAAGCGCTCGCGCACCTGATATCGATCACGGAGCAAATGGTGCAATTGGGCATGTTCGCGGTCGGCGCGCCGATTGCCGAGGGGCTGCTGCGACAGGCGCTGCCTCAGGAGGTCTGGGATTTCTTTGACCGCCTCCACCCGGTCGCCTCCGGTGACGGCAAAACCCGCTTGTGGAATCCGGACTTGGCGCCGTACGCCCACGATATTCCGTTGGAGGGCAAATCACGCCCCACTCACGAGGGGCTGTACGCATATGGGGAAAAGCAGATTTTGCCACTCGACGGTCAGCACTTTGCCGTCAAGCAACAGGCAGGCAACGCCGTACTGGCGCACCCAACCCACGCGCATGCCTACCCAGCGCCGATCATCGGCAACGGCAAAGGCGCCTGGTTGACCCCACTGGATCGCCCAATGACATGGGATCGCACCACCTTACTGCGCCGCCTCGGCCCGCCCGCAGACACGCTCAATGAAGCCGCACTGGAACAGGCGCATCGCATCAGCGGCACGAACGACGCGACCCTACGCAAACTGTATATGGACCGCCAGCCGCCTCCACCCTTGCTGGCCGATACCCTCAAGCGCGTCAACATCGACCGTCAGTTGCAAGACTTCATCGACCAGATGAACAGCGACGACCCGCGGGTTTACTCAAAAGCCGACCCGCAGACCCAACTCTGGCTGCTCAGCCAGACCAGCCTATGGCCCGACTCCAAGACCCTGCGCTTTCTCAACGCCAAGGGTGAAACCGTGTGGGAGCACCTGGGCCGGGAAAACGCTGCGGTGGTGCAGATCCATGAAGCGCAGATGAACAACGGCAGCCTGCTCAAGACCCTGCTGGAAACCCTCGACGAATCAGAGCGCAAAACCCTGCTCGAAGAAGACTTCGCAGCCCCGGCCACCCAACTGCACGTGCGCGCGGCGAAACTGCGCAAACAGCTGGCACGCCGAGCCGAGGACAAACGCGCCTCGATGTTCGACTCACGTTATCGAGGCGTGGAAATTACCGCCGATGCCCGCGTGCAAAAGGTCATCGACAGCACGCGTGGCCTGCCCGTCAGCGCAGCCGAAGAAGTGTTGCGGGGCGCCACCGGCCAAGACCTGTTGGACATCGACCAGGGCACCCTACCTTCGCACCTGATCGAACGCGCACACTGGTTGGCCCACCATGTAAGAATCAGCCGTGCGTATGAAGGCCTGTACATGAGTGCACTGGAAAGCGGCGACACCCACCGACTCGCCCTGCACAGCCTGGAAAAATTGCCGGGCTGGTCGCCACAGGTGCGCCTGCAAGTGCGCGACTTCAACCGTACCGGCCACGTAAGAGACGCCATCGGCGCCACCGAGGCACCGATCCAACGTCTGCTCGTACGCACCATCGATGGCGACTACATTCCCGAAGACAGCAAGGGCACCCTGCTGGGCGAAACCGATTTTTACACCGCCGTGCTCCAGGCACTCCCCGATGCACAGCGCGACGCACTGGGCATGCAAATCGGCCAAGGCCCGCACTTGAAAGAAACCCTGCGCCAACACGCGCTGACACGCGATGAACTTGGCCCTCTGCTGGCTGAGGCGCCAGTGCTCAAGCCGCCCTACGACCCGAGGCTGATGCGCCTGCCAGGCGGAATGGAGGGTTACGAAGCCATACCCGCCTACCCAGCCAACAATCAGGCGGCGCTACTGCTGCACGAGCTCTACCCCAGCCTGAACCCAGGCCAAGTGAATGCCATATTGGCTTTCTTGCAAACCCGCCCTGGCTCTGCCCTGCAAACACTTCAAACCATGCGGGCCGAGTTCCAGCAGTTGGAAACCGGCCTGTCGGCCTGGCGCGCCCAGGCTTCCCAAGTTGTCATCGATAACCAAATGCCATCCTCGACCGCAGCGCTTGCCGACGAGAGCCTGCACCGCTGGATCTGGACAAACGAACTGATCCGCGCCTGGCGCTATGAAAGCCCGAAAGACCCCCTCTTTGCCGGCGGCACCCAATTGCTCCTTGACTACCCCCTGCACGGTGAGCTGCCCACACTCAGTGCCACCTTCGATCACATCTCCCACCTGAGATTCAAAGGGTATCGCACCACCCAAGGCACACTCGGCTTCCTGCCCCGTTTTCCCAACCTGCGAACCCTGGAAATCAGCGATATCGCCCTGAACACCGTGCCAGCCGAAATCATTGCACTGCCCCATCTCGACAGGCTGTCACTCCGCAATTGCAACATCCACCTGACGAGGCGAAGCCGTGCAGACCTTGGCATGTTGACCCAACTCAAAAGCCTTGACCTGTCCCACAACCCTCAACTATCGCTTTCTCCAAACCTTGGAAACATGCCAGCGTTGCAGACGTTGAACGTGAGCCACAGCGGAATATCGCTGTTTCCCGAGAACCTGCTCAATCGCCCGCAACTGACCAGCGCCGACCTCAGCGCCAACTACTTAAGCAGATTGCCAGACGCGCTCTTCAAGCTACCTGGTGAACACGCCAAAGCATTCAACTTGTCAGGCAACCCACTTTCGCGCGCCACGCTGCAAAAGATCAAAAACTATTGCGGTAAAGCCGGTGAGCACTTCGGTGCAGAGGCCAACCCAGCCGAGCGCCTCTTGGCCCAGGCGTTCTTTCCCACCTACACCGCAGAGCAAGCCAACAACTTTATCTTCAAGCTGCCCGGCAGCCTGGATAACACCATGCCAATACTCATGCGCCTGACAGCCGATAAAGCGGATTACGTACGCCTGCAAGCGGATCTGGAAGACTGGGTGACGACGGTTCCCGAGCGCTACCCCTTCATCGACACCCCCATGGACCCCGGCATACAAGCCCAACAGCAAATTCTGCGGCAACACTGCAAGACACTGCTGGAGGCGGCTTGGCGCGGGGAAACCAACCTGGACGCAACCAATGGAGGCGCGTCCAGCACCCACGAGATGGGGCTGACCGTGCCGCTGCTGGGGGACCTGCCGCCCCTGAATATCGACTTCAGGCATGTTTCAAAACTGGAGTTGAGAGCCGAGGGAACCACATCGATCCCCGAGGGTTGGCTGGTGCGCTTCCCCAACCTCGAAAGCCTGCACGTCCATCGTTATGCCCTGCGAGACATCCCTGGCGACGTATTCAAGCTGGCAAAACTCGAGTCGCTCATACTTTCCCATAGCCACATTCGGTTGACGGCAACAAGCACCGAGGCCCTGAGCGACCTGGCCAACCTTAAATACCTGGACCTGAGTGGCAACCCCTTGGGTATCGCACCCGATGTCAGCAGGATGCAGGGTTTGAACGGCCTGCTAATCGAAAACGCAGGGCTGACCACCTTGCCCAATGGGGTATTGAGTTTGCAATCACTGACTCAACTGGATTTGAGAAACAACCTGCTTACTGAGCTTCCCAGCGACCTACTTGAAGTGCCCGCGGACCGTGCGGACGGTTTCGTTCTGGCTGGCAACCCCTTCTCGCCCGAAACGATCACCCGGCTGGTCTCAATTTATGAGCGTACCGCTGTGGATTTTGGTGTCCCTGAAGTTCGCGAGCGCGCGCAGCTATCCCCGACTCGCTCAACCGACGTGTCAGAGGAGGAAGATGAATAACAAAGGCCCACTCAACCGCGCTCGGACGGCACCGACGACAACTCGAACGGGCTGCTGCTGCGCCGCTGGTTGCGATCTTCACGGGGCGTGGCGCCGAAGAAATTGCGGTAGGCGCTGGAGAAGTGCGGCCCTGAGGAGAAGCCGCACGACAGGCCGATCTGGATGATCGACTTGCTGGTTTGCATCAACATCTGGCGCGCTTTGTTCAGGCGCAATTCCAGGTAGTACTGGCTGGGAACGCGGTTGAGGTACTGCTTGAAGATGCGTTCAAGCTGTCGTCGTGAGACGCACACGTGCTGGGCAATTTCATCGGTAGTCAGCGGTTCTTCGATATTGGCCTCCATCAACAAAACCGCCTGGGTCAGCTTCGGATGGCTGGAACCCAGGCGGTTTTGCAACGGAATACGCTGGCGCTCGCCGCCTTCGCGGATGCGTTCTACTACCAACTCTTCGGACACTGCACCGGCCAGTTCGGCACCGTGGTCACGGGCCAACACCGCCAGCAGCAGGTCGAGCACCGACATGCCGCCACAGGCGGTGAGACGGTCACGGTCCCAGTCGAACAAATGGCTGGTGGCAATGACCTTGGGGAAACGCTCGGCGAAATCGTCCTGCCAGCGCCAGTGCACAGCGGCGCGGTAGCCATCGAGCAAGCCCAACTGGGCCAGCGGATACACACCTGCCGACAAGCCGCCGATCACACACCCCGCCCGAACCAGCTGCTTGAGCGCGGAGCTCAGTGGCGAAGCGATGACCGTCGGCGGTTCGTCGGCCAACAGGAACAGCTTCTGAAAGCCCTCCAGCTTACCGGCCCACGGCTCACCCGGCAGTTGCCAGGCACCTTCGACGGCGGGTTCGGCGAGCAAAAACGACAGCTCGTAGATCACATCCGGATGCACCCGCTGGGCAACGCGCAAGGCCTCCTCAGCCAGCGCAAGCGTAAGGGCTTTTGTGCTGGGCCAAATCAGGAAACCAATTTTGTGGGCGGTCATGGAGTGCTATCCGGAGCGAAAACAGTGAAAGAAGCTGTGGGCCAATGCTAGCCCGTAAACCAACACAAATCTCAAAAACAATGAAGACCTGCTCTCCTGTAGGAGCGAGCTTGCTCGCGAAAAACCTGAGAACGCCACGGGGTATCAGGCTTCCCGCGTTATCGTTGACGATCTTCGCGAGCAAGCTCGCTCCTACAGGGGGTGGGTGGCCGTCTTGATTATTTCAAACTGCCAGAGAGGAACTGCTGCAAACGCTCCGACTGCGGGTTCACCAGCACTTCGCGCGGGTTGCCACGTTCTTCAACCACGCCTTTGTGCAAAAACACCAACTGGTTCGAGACTTCACGGGCAAAGCCCATTTCGTGGGTCACCACCACCATGGTGCGACCTTCCTGGGCCAGGTCCTGCATCACCTTGAGCACTTCGCCTACCAGCTCAGGGTCGAGCGCCGAGGTCGGTTCGTCGAACAGCATCACCTCCGGTTCCATCGCCAGGGCGCGGGCAATCGCCACGCGCTGCTGCTCACCGCCGGACATATGGCCGGGGAACGCATCCTTACGATGGCCCACGCCGACCTTGGCCAGGTAGTGCTCGGCCTTTTCACGGGCCTCTTTCTTCGATACGCCCAGCACGTGCACCGGGGCTTCCATCACGTTTTCAAGCGCGGTCATGTGCGACCACAGGTTGAAATGCTGGAACACCATGGACAGGCGCGAACGCATGCGCTGCAACTGCTTGGGGTCGGCGGCCTTCATGGCGCCGTCTTTGTTGGCGACCAGTTTGAGCTCTTCGTTATTAAGCAGAATCTTGCCGGCGTGGGGTTGCTCGAGCAGGTTGATGCAGCGCAAAAAGGTACTTTTGCCCGAACCACTGGAGCCGATGATGCTGATCACATCACCGGCGGCAGCGGCCAGGGATACACCCTTGAGCACTTCATGACTGCCATAGCGTTTATGCAGGTCTTGGACTTCAAGCTTGTACATGCGGTCGGTTCTCACAAAAACAGGTGGTCAGTCGTTGAGCAAGCGCCCGTGACGCAGCGCTTCGCGCCCCGCCACCTTGGCCAGCCAGAAACCCGCTTGGGCATAACGTAGCCGTTCAACGGCAAACAACACCCCCGAGGTGCCCGCGCAAATAGTGCTTACGCGGTCAGTCAGGGGGTCAATCACTTCAAAAATCTCGTCGCCGGTTTCTACCCAGTCGCCCGCTTTACGCAGGTAACTGATCACCCCGGCATGGGGCGCGAACAGCAGTTCGGTGCCCTCGAAAGGCACACCTTCGCAAGGTTCGTGTTGCGGCGCGGGCCACTCGCCCTTGATCAAGCCTTGTTCGGCGAGGAACGCAAGGATGCCTTCGGCGTGGAAGATGGCTTCATCACGGCCGGTGTCGGCCTGGCCGCCCAACTCCAACGTCGTTGCCAGGCAGGCCAGCGGAATCTGCGCCTGCGGGAACATGCGCGACAAACGCAGCCACGGCAACGAGCACGCCTCGTCAAACGAACTGCCGCCGGAATCTTCCGCCAGCAGGCCGACCTTCACATTCAGGTGTGCCGACAGCGACCGCCACTGCGGCCAGTGTTGGGGCAGCGCGTACATGTGCAGTGCGGCTTCGGCGTCGCAATGCAAGTCCAACACCACATCAGCGGTGCACGCATGGCTCAGCAGGATACGCTGCATGCCTTGCAACTGGCTGCTCGGCTCGGGCAAGGCGGCGAGCGTATCGCTCAAGGCCTGGCGAATCATGCGCACATTGGCGTGCGGGTCATCACCCAGCTTGCCTTGTAACAATGCGCCGACCGGCTCGCTCAACTCAACGAAGTCACGATTGAAGTTCTTGCCGCTGCCCACTTCGAAACGCCCCTGGTGGCTGCCTTGCAACAGCTGGCCAAGGCCCATCGGGTTGGCCACCGGCACCAGCTCGATGACGCCGTTGAGGGCGCCCTGCTGCTCCAGCTTTGTGAGGCGTTTTTTCAGTTCCCACGCGGCACGCATACCCGGCAACTCATCGGCGTGCAGGCTGGCCTGGATATAGGCCTTGCGCTCGCCGCTGCCGAAACGAAACACGCTCAGTTGGCGCTCGCAGCCCAGGTGCCCCCAGGGCAACAGATGATCGATACGTTCCATATCAGTGCTTCCGTGGAGCCAGGTAGCTCAGCCAGCGGCGCTCGGCCAACTTGAACAGGCGCACCAGGATGAAGGTCAGGCACAGGTAGAACACGCCGGCGGTGATATAGGCTTCGAACGGCAGGTAGTACTGGGCGTTCACCGTGCGCGCGGCACCGGTGATGTCGATCAGCGTGACGATGGACGCCAGGCTGGTGGTCTGCAGCATCATGATCACTTCGTTGCTGTACTGCGGCAGCGCACGGCGCAGGGCCGACGGCAACAGGATGCGGCGGTACAGCTTATAGCGCGACATGCCCATGGCCTTGGCCGCTTCGATCTCACCGTTAGGCGTGGCCTTGAGGCTACCGGCGATGATCTCGGCGGTGTAGGCGCTGGTGTTGATCGCAAACGCCAGGCACGCACAGAACGTGGCACTGGACAGCAGCGGCCACAGGAAGCTCTCGCGCACCACTTCGAACTGGGCCAGGCCGTAGTAGATCAAAAACAACTGCACCAGCATCGGCGTGCCACGGATTACGTAGGTGTAGAGCCAGGCCACGCCGTTGACGACCGGCTGCTTGGACACGCGCATCAAGCCCAGCGGCAAAGCCGCGAGCAGGCCGAAGAACAGCGAGATGGCGAGCAGTTTCAGGGTGGTCAGCAAGCCGCCAAGGTACAGCGGCATGGCCTCCCAGATGACGTTGTAGTCGAAGATCATAGATCAGCCGCCCTTACGCCTACCGAGTAGCGCTTCTCAAGGTAACGCAAGGCCAGCAACGACACGCTGGTGATCACCAGGTACATCGCCGCCACTGCGAGGAAGAAGGTAAAAGGCTCGCGGGTGGCGTCTGCCGCCTGCTTGGCCTTGAACATCATGTCTTGCAGACCTACCACCGAAATCAACGCGGTGGCCTTGGTCAATACCAGCCAGTTGTTGGTAAACCCGGGAATCGCCAGCCGAATCATCTGCGGCACCATCACCCGGAAAAACACCTGGAAACTGCTCATGCCATACGCAAGGCCCGCCTCGGCCTGGCCCTTGGGAATGGCCATGAAGGCGCCACGGAAGGTTTCCGAGAGGTAGGCGCCAAAGATGAAACCCAGGGTGCCGATACCGGCGGCCAAGGGGTTCAAGTCGATATAGTCGTCAAAGCCCAGCAACGGCGCGACGCGGTTAAGCAAGTCCTGACCGCCGTAGAAAATCAGCAGGATCAGCACCAGGTCGGGGATCCCGCGGATCACCGTGGAGTACAGATCGCCCAGCCAAGCCAGCCAGCGTACCGGCGACAGGCGTAGCGCGACCCCGATCAGACCCAGAACGATGGCCAAGGCCATGGACGACAAGGCGAGCTGAAGCGTCAACCAAGCGCCATCGAGGATAACGGCCCCGTAGCCTTTCAACATGATTCAGGTCCTCGAAAAGGGGGATGAAAAAATGGCGCAAACTTCAGGATGACTGTTGCTTGCGCCATTTCGGACAGACAGCTGCGATGAATTACTTGGCGTCAGCGCCGTAAATATCGAAGTCGAAATACTTGTCCTGGATTTTCTTGTACTCGCCGTTGGCGCGGATGGCAGCGATGGCCGCGTTGATGCGCTCAAGGTTTTCCTTGTCGCCTTTGCGCACTGCGATGCCAATACCGTCGCCGAAGTATTTGGCTTCGGTGAACGATGGGCCTACAAACGCGTAGCCTTTGCCGGCGTCGGTTTTCAGGAAACCGTCCTGCAGCAGGGTGGCGTCAGCCACGGTACCGTCGAGACGACCGGCAGCCACGTCCAGGTAGATTTCGTTCTGGGTGCTGTAGCCCTTGATATTCGCACCTTTTGGCGCCAGGACTTCACGGGCGAAACGGTCGTGGATCGAACCGCGCTGCACCCCGATCGTCTTGCCTTTGAGTTCATCCAGGCTGTCGCTGACGGTGGTGCCTTCCTTCATCACCAGGCGCGCTGGGGACAGGTAGTAGCGGGTGGTGAAGTCCACGGATTTCTTGCGGTCTTCCGTGATGGACATGGACGACAGGATTGCGTCGATCTTGCGCACTTTAAGTGCCGGGATCAGGCCATCGAATTCCTGCTCGACCCAGGTGCACTTGACGTCCATCTGCTTGCACAGGGCGTTGCCGATGTCGTAGTCAAAACCAACGATGCTGCCATCCGGCGCCTTCGAGGCAAACGGAGGGTAAGCCGCTTCGATACCAATTTTCAGCGGCTTGCCTTCGGCGAAAGCCTGCATGGACAGCACGGACAGCGCCAGGGCGCCCAACAGCACGAGTTTCTTCATCTTGGGACTCCATCGGTATAGGGCAAAAACAGCAGTATGAGCCATGGCCCACGATGCGGCGAAGGTGTAACCGAATAGCGGTGCTGCGTCCTGCGCGGGCGACACCTGCGACGACGAGCGAGTGATCGGCATTCTAACGACAGGCCGGAAGCCGATATTTCCTCAATGCGACAACAATTTACAGAAGCACTGAGAAAGCGGTTCCAGCTCATTGACAGCCTCTGAATTTTATGCAGAGACAAAAGATATTAAACCTGATGATGCTGCAAATTGCGGGCCTATTATTCGCAAACCCTTCTAGCACGGCAAGTCTGGCGTTTAATCTTATTTTTAAGGGTGTCTAGAACGCGGTTTTTCGGGGCGTAGGCGTGGTCCATCGCCCCAGGTTTGTGCGGGCGGTTACACATTTGCGCGGGTCGGTAACATTCAGAAACGTCCTACAGGGAAAACCGATATTTATTGGTTTGGTTGGAATGCGGCTCTGTCAGCCCCCCCTTATGAAATGCGATCTGAACTGTGGGAGCTGGCTTGCCTGCGATAGCGGTGTGTCAGCCAGCCAACCGTTGCCTGACACACCGCTATCGCAGGCAAGCCAGCTCCCACATTGGGCCTCGGTGCTCTTGAGCTATAAAAAAGCCCCACCCGGCTTGCACCGAATGGGGCTCTGTCCCACCTACCCCGCTTACGCGACGTTCATGGTCTTGTGCGTTTCAATCAAATGCGCCACCACACTCGGATCTGCCAGGGTAGAGATATCCCCCAACCCATCGTATTCCGCCGTGGCGATCTTGCGCAAAATGCGCCGCATGATTTTCCCCGAGCGCGTTTTCGGCAGCCCCGGTGCCCACTGGATTACATCCGGCGAGGCAATCGGCCCGATTTCCTTGCGCACCCAGTTCTTCAGCTCCAGGCGCAGCGCTTCATTGGGCTCCTCACCATTTTTCAAGGTGACATACACATAGATGCCCTGCCCCTTGATGTCGTGGGGCACGCCCACCACCGCCGCCTCGGCGACTTTGGGGTGGGCAACCATGGCGCTTTCGATCTCGGCGGTGCCCATGCGGTGGCCGGACACGTTCAGCACATCATCCACACGGCCAGTGATCCACCAGTAACCGTCCTCATCGCGACGTGCTCCGTCACCGGTGAAGTACATGCCGCGGAAGGTCTTGAAGTAGGTGTCGACAAAACGGTCATGGTCACCGTACAGGGTACGCGCCTGGCCTGGCCAGGAATCCAGAATCACCAGGTTGCCCTCGGCGGCGCCTTCGATGATGTTGCCCAGGTTGTCCACCAGCGCCGGCACCACACCGAAAAACGGCCGTGCCGCCGAACCCGGCTTCAGCGCATGGGCGCCCGGCAGCGGGCTCATCAGCGTGGCGCCGGTTTCGGTTTGCCACCAAGTGTCGACGATCGGGCAACGGGATTGGCCGACGTTCTTGTAGTACCAGTCCCAGGCTTCCGGGTTGATCGGCTCGCCCACCGAACCCAGCAGGCGCAGGCTGCTGCCGTCGGCGCCTTCGCAGGCTGCGGTGCCGGAAGCCATCATGGCGCGGATCGCGGTCGGTGCGGTGTAGAGGATGTTGACCTTGTGCTTGTCGACGATCTTCGCCACGCGGGTGATGTCCGGGTAGTTCGGCACGCCTTCGAACAGCAGCGTGGTCGCGCCATTGGCCAGCGGGCCGTAGACGATGTAGGTGTGGCCAGTGACCCAGCCAACGTCGGCGGTGCACCAATAGATTTCGCCCGGGCGATAGTCAAATACGCGCTCGTGGGTCAGGGCCGCATAGAGCAAGTAGCCACCGGTGGTGTGCTGCACGCCCTTAGGCTTGCCGGTGGAACCGGAGGTATAAAGGATGAACAGTGCTTCTTCGGCGCCCATCTCTTTTGGCGCGCAGACGGTGCCCGCCACTTTCATCAGGTCTTCGTACCAGATGTCGCGATGCTGGTTCCACTTGATCGCACCATTGGTGCGCTTGCACACGATCACCTTCTGGATGCTGCTGGTTTCCGGGTTGGTCAGTGCGTCGTCGACGTTAGCTTTCAGCGGAATCTTCTTACCGGCACGGATGCCTTCGTCAGCGGTAATCACCACTTTTGACTTACAGTCGATGATGCGACCGGCCAGGGCTTCCGGGGAGAAACCGCCAAACACCACCGAATGGATCGCGCCGATGCGGGTACAGGCCAGCATGGCGACCACGGCTTCGGGAATCATCGGCATATAGATAGTCACCACATCGCCGCGGTGCACGTCCTGGCCGCGCAAGGCGTTGGCGAACTTGCAGACTTCTTCATGCAACTCGCGGTAGGTGATGTTGCGGCTCTCGGCAGGGTCATCGCCCTCCCAGATGATTGCAATCTGGTCGCCACGTTCGGCGAGGTGACGGTCCAGGCAATTGTAGGAAACGTTCAGGGTGCCATCGGCGAACCATTTGATGTCGACATGGTGGTCGTCGAAAGAGGTCTGCTTGACCGCGGTGAAAGGCTTGACCCAGTCAAGGCGCTTGGCTTGCTCGCGCCAGAAGCCATCGGGGTTGACCACCGACTGCTGGTACATGGCCTTGTAGGTCGCCTCGTCGGTCAGCGTGTTGGCTGCTACTTCGGGGCGAACGGGGTACAGGGAAGCCGCACTCATCTTTCTTACCTCGGTGACATAGTTGTTGTTGTATGGCCCCTGTTGTAGCCGGGGTGGGCCTATAGAACCATTCGACGATGGTAGTAACAAGACCCTACAAATTGCCCTGCTATGCCGTTTCAGCGCTCTGGCCCGCGTGCTGCGGCGCCTGGCAGCTTTCTGAAAAAATCTTAATCGAGGGATTGTTACAAAAACCGCCAAAAGTGTTTATCAAAACCACGGGTATATGAATATAACCGAGGCGCCTAAAATCAACTCCGCCAACAAGGCACTCTGATTAACAACGCAACAGCCCCCACGAAGGCAACGTTAATCCGAACTTCCTAACTTTTAAGTAACACACGCGGCCTCACAAGGGCCCCGTGCCCCCTTTCGCCCTGAAGAAGGTAATGAAGCAATGAAAGCGTTATTAGTGATGGCCCTGAGCAGCCTGTGCGCCACCGCCGCCCTGGCTGACGAAGCCCCGACTGAACTGGCCGGCCAGAACGCCCCGATCGTTGAGGACTACACCTACAGCACACACTTGGATGTGGCCAAAGTCTTGTCCATGAGCAGCATTCCAGAAGTCTGCGAAGTTGTACCGGCGAAGATGGAATATGAAGATTCGCAAGGCCAGCGGCATATTCTTAACTATCAAGTGATGGGCAATGGTTGCTCTAACGGCTAATAACTTCTAGAAGTTGGATTCTTAATTGCCGCAAGAAATCGTTCTTGCGGCCAAGAACCCGCCCTTGAATACACCGCACATCAATTGTGGGAGCTGGCTTGCCTGCGATGGCGATTTCAGCCACGACCACTCTTTTTACGCCCTCTTCCCCTGCCCCCAAAAAAACATCCCCGCCCGTCAAAAATCCCCACCCCCAGCAAAGCCTTGCAAACACTCGCTTTGGCCGAAAACCACGTCATTTTGGCGCTCCCAAGTGACCATCCGCCGCAACACAAACCCAATTTTTTCCCTATAATGCGCGGGTAAATCGGGCCTGCAATATCCCTTTACACAGGGACAAAGAGCCAGACCTTGAGCCTGTGCTGCAGCAAGCACGCATCGCTGCGCCCCTCAAGCCTCATGCAGCACCCGTAACCTGATTCCGTTTATTTGCCTGCGCGAGCTGTTGCAACAAACGATTCCTTAAGATCCACCGCGGCCCAAGGGCCGTGTGAACACCCAACCATCCGGTTTCACACGGGCACCTTTGAGCCCTCACGCAGGAGACGACACGTCATGCTGAGCTGGGACGAATTCGACAAAGAAGAAGAAGGCGAAGTAGCCGCCAAAGGCGCCAACGCCGGCCACGCCACCGAAGCCAACATGGACCGCCTCGACGGTGCCGGCGCCGCTGCCGCCGTGGAAGCTCGCGCCGTCACCGCCAACGACTCCGCCGCCATCGTGCGTGCCAAGGCCGCCCTGGACAAACTCGACGTCGCCGAAGGCCTCGCCGAGCTGGAAGGCGCCTCCGCCCGCGTCGCCGTTGACGAAAAGCGCATGATCAACTGCCGTGCTGACCTCAACCAACTCGTGCCGTTCAAGTACGACTGGGCCTGGCAGAAGTACCTCGACGGCTGCGCCAACCACTGGATGCCGCAAGAGGTCAACATGACCGCCGACATCGC